>JAYTUN010000205.1:0-14704 GCA_043744495.1 Ignavibacteria bacterium | reverse complement strand
TTTCTACAGCTAAACCATATAATGCTATAAATCCTACCCAAATCGCTACGGAGAAATTATAATCAAGAATTGTTAATAAATATACCCCCCCAATTAATGCAAATGGAACAGACAGCATTACAAGAATAGATTCCAGGAAGTTTTTAAATACCATGAATAGCATTACAAAAATTATCAGAAATACTATTGGCATTACTATTTCAAGACGTTTTTTAGCTCTGATCTGATTTTCCCATTGCCCGCTCCATGCATAGTAATATCCTTTTGGAAGATTAGGGGCAAAATCTTTATCCAATAATTCTTTTGCTTCTTCAACAAAGCCTCCCATATCACGTCCTCTAACATTCAAAAATACAATTGAACGCAGCATGTTATTTTCGCTTGATATCATTGGCGCGCCTGAAGTTACTTTGATATTGGCAAGCTCGCCAAGAGGAATTTGAAAAGTTTTACCTGATGAATTACTGGCAGAAGTTGAACCGTTCATTTCAGACCCTGCATCCTGCTGCATAGATGCACCTGAAGAGCCAACTGTTACCAATACATCTTTCAGCTTATCAATATCCTCCCTGTAATCCCTGAAATACCTAACACGAATAGGGTATCTTCTTCTGCCTTCTACAGTATTGGAAATGTTTTCACCGCCAATGGCTGTTTCAATTACATCCTGCACATCGCCAACATTTAATCCATATCTTGATATTGCATCTCTGTTTATATCAATATCAATGTATTTGCCTCCAATTGTTCGCTCAGCAAACACATCAGCTGCTCCATTTACAGTTTTAACAATACTTTCAGCTTCTATTGCCAGTCTTTCCAGTGTATCAAGGTTATCACCGAAAATTTTTATACCTAAATCTGTCCTTACCCCTGTTGAAAGCATATTTATTCTGTTAATGATAGGTTGAGTCCATGCATTTCCAACACCGGGTATCTGCATTTTAGAATTCAGTTCGGCAATAATATCATTTTTAGTTAAACCCTCGCGCCACTCGGATTTATCTTTTAAAATAATTATAGTTTCTATCATATTCATTGGGGCATTATCTGTTGGTGTATCCGCTCTTCCAACCTTGCCAAGAACGTGCAAAACTTCAGGCACAGATTTAATTATTTTATCCTGCAATTGCATAATCCTTTTTGCTTCAGTAATTGAAACATTGGGTAAAGTTGTAGGCATAAATAACAAACTGCCTTCATCAAGGGATGGCATAAATTCAGAGCCTCTGTTCATAATAAGTGGAACAGTAATAATTAATGCTAATATGTTAATAGCTAAAGTAGTTTTCCTGTATTTTAATGCAAGTTTAAGCAGAGGTTCATACAACATACGGAAGAACTTTGAAACAGGATTCTTATGTTCCGGGTAGAATTTACCTCTCATAAACAGCGTCATTAACATTGGAACTAGAGTAATTGTAATTACAGCAGAGCCGGCAAGAGCAAAGGTTTTTGTAAATGCCAATGGATGAAATAACTTTCCTTCCTGTCCTTCAAGCATAAAAACCGGTAAAAATGATACAACAATTATACCAATTGAAAAGAAAATTGCCCTGCCAACCTGTTTAGCCGACTTTATAGATATATCAGTATAATCAATTACTTCACCTCTTTCAGATGCTGCTGCAATGTTCCTGTATGCATTTTCAACCATAACAATGGAAGCATCAACAAGAACACCAATTGAAATTATGAGACCTCCAAGGCTCATAATATTAGAAGTGATATTAAACTGTTTCATGAATATAAAAGCAATTAGAACCGCGACAGGTATTTCTATTAAAATTCTGATTGCGCTTCTCCAGTGAAACAAAAAAATCATAACTATAAGGCTTACAACAATAAATACTTCAATTAAAGAATTTCTTAAGGTATTAATTGCATTTTTAATTAGAGTGCTTCTATCATAAGAAGTTTCAATTGTTACACCTTCGGGAAGTCCTTTTTCAAGATCCTTAAGCTTTTCCTTAACTCTTTCGATGACATTAGAAGCATTTTCTCCATACCTCATTACAATAATTCCGCCAACTACTTCGCCTTCGCCATTTACATCCAGCAGACCTCTCCTGGTATCACCGCCTATCTGAACTGTTCCAATATCTTTTATTCTTACAGGAACGCCAAATTTGGAATCACGTATTGTAATAATTTCAATATCAGTAGTTGACTGAATGTAGCCTTTCCCTCGTACAAAAAACTCTTTATCGCTTGATTCAATATTTTTCCCGCCAACATCTTTATTGCTGTTCCTGATAGCGTTAACAACATCATTAATTCCAATGCCATAAGATGAAAGTTTAGCAGGGTCAACATCAACCTGGTATTGTTTAATAAAACCGCCAATTGAAGCAACTTCGGCAACTCCTTCAACAGATGTAAGCTGATATTTCAGAAAGTAATCCTGAAGCGCTCTTAGCTCCCCGAGGTCATACTTATCACTTTTTAAATGATACCAGAAGACATGTCCAACACCGGTGCCATCGGGTCCCATTACCGGAGTAACGCCTTGTGGAAGCATATCACGCACCTGGTTAAGCTTTTCCAGCACACGGCTTCTTGCCCAATATACTTCTGCATTATCTTCAAATATCACATAAATAAAGCTCATGCCAAACATTGATTGAGATCTGACTGCCCTCACTTTTGGTATTCCCTGCAGGCTCTGAGTTAACGGATATGTGATCTGGTCTTCAATTATCTGCGGACTTCTTCCCATCCATTCTGTAAATACTATTACCTGATTTTCCGATAGATCAGGAATTGCATCAACAGGTGTATTGTAAACAGACCATATACCAAATCCGGCTACCACCAGATATACAATAAGTATCAGGAAACGGTTACGCGCCGAAAATTCTATAATTTTTTCAATCATGTTTTGATAGATTATTTTTTTGTATAGGCGGACATTTAACATTCCCATAAGAACAAAACACACAGCAATCACCTACCAAAGGTATCAGTAAAGAATGACAATTAGTGCATTCATAAAAATGCAGGCATGAATTTTGGGGCATATTCTCTTCCTTGCTGAAATTACATTCAGGACAAGTGATTAATGATTTTAATTTTAAATTCATCTTCGTATCCATTTTTGGTCTGTTTATTTACAACAGGAGTTCTTATCCTGCATCTTCCTGAATTTGAAGATACCAATTGTTATAAAGACAATTAATACTGCTATACCTATTAGAATTTCCATATCAATTACTTTTTATTACCCGGTATCCTATATATTCAACTGCATTAATTATTTGTTCTATGGATATCTTATCCTTGTTGTATTCTACATTCAAATGTCCGATTTTAACTTGATAATTCTCTATCGGTAAAACACTTAATGCGTCTTCTACAGATTTCACACAGTGTGAACAGCTCATACCGTTTATTTTTATTTCTTCTTTAATCATATAATTTACCCATGATAATTAATAATTCCTAATTCTACTTATTTCTTGATAATATTGCCTGAACAATCTGAACATGAAGTATTTCATCAATTTTATATAAAGGTAAATTCCAATTCAGTTTCCTGGAGTTAAATGTAAAATCAAGCCATAACAAACAAGAAGCAATTTCTGATTTTTCTGATATATGCTGTATCGTTCCAGTACCTAAAACATTGATCTTCTTTTTTGATTCATTACTAAACACAGTTCCTGTGAAATTGAACTTTTGAATTGAATGACTTTTTGTGTCAATTTCCGATAAACCTAGTAAAGCATCAAAGTAAAATTTAAGTTTAGAATATTCTACCAGTTTATCAAGTGAATCTATGCCTGTCTTAAAACTGTTCAGTTTAACTTCCATAGAGAATCTCGCGTCTTCATAATCTAAACGCATTATCACAGATTTGCTGGCAGAATTTAATGAACTATCAACATATTTAGTATTAATTATTACAGTTCCTTGTTTTGTTTCAAATATTTTCTGTGAAAAGATAATATTAGAACAATACACGAAAGCAAGGATCAATAGAAATATATTTTTATTATTGATTGCAAACATCATTTTAATTTATTATTACCTACTGAATATTTTTACAATGGGTAATTATTGCTTTAAAATTTAATACAATTTTAAAACCAAATATGGTTTCATACTTTAAGGTTTTTTAATGCCCCATACAGCCTTTATGTCCTTTATGTTTATGGCTTTCATAAGTCTTTTCATCTTGTTTTTTCCCATCCTCTTTAAGTATTAGATCCATTCCGCATTTAGGACACTCGCCAGGTTTATCTGAAATCACTTCAGGGTGCATCGGGCAGGTATAAGTTTTGGTAACAGTTGAATCCGAAACAGATGATGTTATTGATGTATCAGAAGAATATGATGGAACAAAAGATATTATGCCGGATAAAGATATTATACCAACTGCTAAGATTAATATTATTATTTTTTTGTTTTTCACGATTTTATTTCAGTATTTTATTAATAATTATTAAGTTACTACCTATCACTTGGAATTTTGCAGCATTCATACAGCTTATCATAAGCTTTTTTATCGGCTTTCTTTTCGTTTGCATCGTATCCTGATTTGCTAATCGCATTTTCGATGTCTGTAATTGAAGTTACAGTATCATCAAAAGTTACTGTTGCTATTTTGCTTTCCATATCAACGCTGATTTTTGTTACTCCTTCAACTTTTTTAACAGCTTTTTCAATAGTTTTTTTACACATGCCGCATTGAATAGTTGGAAGTGATATTTCAACTGTTCTGTTATCATAATTAATTTCAGCTTTTAACCCGAAGGATATAAATAATAACATGAGAATTGAGAGTTTCAAGTATGTAAAGACCATTATTGTTTTCATTTTTAATTTAATTTTATTTTTATTTAATTATTTAAAGCTATCTGCCGGATACATTATTTTTATTGCCTGAATGTAATTTTTAAAAGATTCGTAAGTGGCTTTTGTATTCTTCATATCATTATCGTCGCCATACTTATCAAGTAAATCAGCGGTTTTTTCAATATCTTTTACATGATTTTTTAACATTTCTACTTTATCAGCTCCTAAATCCTGTGATTTATCCGGCAATGTTTTAACAAGATCCCTGATTGCAAAAGCGATTTCATGAACATCTTTTAGCTTATTCGATTCTATAGTTTTATTCAGCTCATCATTTTTCTTTTGAATAGATTCCCAGATTTTTCCAATCTTTGGCGCTACAATAGTGGTTTGTGTATTTTGTTGTTCCGTTTGGGTCGTAGTTTTATCCTCCTTTTTTGTTTGTGTATCACCTGTTTTTTTCTCACCACAGCCCCCAAAAGCTAAACTAAGAATAAATATTGAAATTGAAGTAAATAAAGATAGTGTTTTCATTTTAATGCTCCTTAAATTAAGTTATTGAAATATAAAAATATTTATTGAATTTGTTTATTTAAATTTTCTTTATTATGATCTTGACAGTGAATTGATTTTGCTATTTTCTGCCCCAGGTATTATATCAACCAAATCATTTTTATCACTTTCTTTCAGATATTTCTCTACGGCTTTTTTACCAAACTTGTAAAACACCGTAGGTGTAACAATCATATCTAAAATTGTCGAACTAATCAAGCCGCCAAAAATTACAACAGCAACAGGAAATAATATTTCCTTCCCCGGCTCACCTGCTGATAAAATTAACGGAATAAGCCCTAAACCTGCAACTGAGGCTGTCATTAATACCGGGACTAATCTTTCAAGAGAGCCTCTAATAATCATCTCTTTATTGAATGCTTCTCCCTCATTTTTAATTAAATGTATGTAATGTGAAATTCTCATAATTCCATTTCGTGATGCAATCCCGGTAAGAGTTACAAACCCGACCATAGATGCAATGGACATAACCCCGCCGGTTAAATAAATTGCAATTACGCTGCCTATTAAAGCAAGCGGAATATTCAATAATATTTGAATTACAATCCTGGATGACCTAAAATGCATATACAGAACAAGGAATATTGCTGCAAACGAAAGTAGGCTGAGTATCAGGATTAACCTTGAAGCTGATTTTTGAGCTTCAAACTGTCCTCCATAAGTAACAAAATAACCAGATTGTAGTTTTATATCTGAATTTATCTTTTGCTGTATTTCTTCAACAACCGATCCCAAATCTCTTCCTGAAACGTTTGCCTGTATAACAATTCTTCTTTTAACGTTTTCACGATTAATAATATTTGGTCCCTTATCCAGCAAAATATCTGCAACTGTTGATAGAGGTATTTTAGTGCCAGTTGGCGAATCAATTAATGAATATTTTATTTTATCAATATCATCTCTGTATTTATCATCAAATCTTACAATCATATCGTATGTTTTTTGCCCGTCCAAAACCTGTGAAACTACCACCCCATTATAGGCAGTTTCTAAAACTTTGGCGATATCACCAACAGTCAATCCATATTTACTTGCTTCATCTCTTTTAATTTTTATACGGATCTGTGGAATCAAAACTTGCTTTTCAATCTGTAAATCCACTACGCCATTAATTGTTTTCA
Source organism: Ignavibacteria bacterium (assembly GCA_043744495.1). GTDB lineage: Bacteria > Bacteroidota > Ignavibacteria > Tepidaquicellales > OLB5 > OLB5. The sequence goes on along the minus strand of JAYTUN010000205.1, from coordinate 8,213 downwards.
TAACGTTTTCAATCTGTAAAGCATAACTTCTAAGCTGACTCAAATCATCTCCAAACAATTTCACAGCAATTTGCGCTCTTACACCTGAAAGTAAATGATCAAGTCTATGTGATATTGGTTGTCCCACTGAAACATTCACTCCCGGAATTATTGCAAGTTGGTTCCTTATATCATTTAAAACTTCTTCCTTTGGCCTATCACTTTTCTTTAGCTCTACTTCAATTTCGGTTGAATGAACTCCTTCTGCATGTTCATCCAGTTCGGCACGACCTGTTCTTCTACCGGTTGAGATTACTTCAGGTACTTTTAATATTAATTTTTCTGCTATTGTTCCGATTCTATTTGATTCAGTTAAAGAGGTACCCGGCGGTGAAAGAATATTAATTGTCAATGCCCCTTCATTAAAAGGGGGAAGAAATTCTGACCCCATAAATAATATAGAAACAATCGAAACTGCAACTAATAATGAACTGATTGAAATAATTAACTTAGGCCGCACTAAAACTTTATTTAATAATTTTACATTTTGCTTTTTGAGCCATCTAACCAAAAAGCTTTCCTTCTCTATAAGCTTTGCTTTTGGCAGTAAGTATGAACATAAAACCGGTGTAACAGTCAATGCCACCAACAATGAGGCTAAGATAGAAATTATATAAGATATTCCGAGCGGAGCAAAAATTCTACCTTCTATACCGCTCAAACTGAATAAAGGAATAAATACTAATACAACAATTATTGTCGCATAGACAATTGAATTTCTTACCTCGCTGGATGCTTTAAAAATTACTTTTAGATATGATTCCGGGTCTTCTTTTAATCGGTTTTCTTTTAATCTTCTGAAAACATTTTCAACATCTACAATAGCATCATCTACCAGTTCACCTATTGCAATGGCTAGACCCCCTAAAGTCATTGTATTGACACTTATCCCGAAAAATTGGAAAACTAAAGCAGTTATTACGAATGAAAGCGGTATTGCGGTAAGTGTAATAAACGTAGTTCTGAAATTTAATAAAAATAAAAACAAAACTACCATTACTAAAATGCCGCCATCCCTCAAAGCTTCTTCTACATTATTGATTGATGCTTCAATAAAGTTTGATTGTTTAAAAACATCTTTGTTCACTATAACGCCGGGAGGAAGTGTCTTTTGTATTTCATCAATTGCTTTATCAATTTCTTTTGTAAGCTCGACAGTATTTGCATTAGGTTGTTTTTCAATCGCCATTAATACAGCAGGCTTGCCATCCAATCCTCCATCACCTCTCTTAATTGGCGGACCTATTTTCACATTGGCAATCTGTTTGAGATAAACAGGGGTGTTTTCCCTGTAAGCAACTACAGAATTAGCAACTTCTTCTATTGATGCAGTTCTGCCGATGTTTCTTAAAAGGTATTCCTGATTTGCGCTTTCAGTGAAACCGCCTGTGGAATTTGTATTCGAAGAACCGATTGCATCTTCGACTTCCTTTAACGAAATCTTAAAGTCCTTTAATTTGTTCGGGTCAACTAATACCTGATATTGTTTTACTTCTCCTCCTATATTAATTACCTGTGATACACCTGATATTGATAGCAATCTTGGTCTTAATGTCCAATCTGCAATAGTTCTGATATCCATTTTAGAAATAGAGTCATTTGCAGAAATCCCAATTATCTGAATTTGACCCATTACCGATGAGATAGGACCCATAGTAGGGTTTATATCTTTAGGCAGTTTTTCCCTTACTAATTGTAGCTTTTCCGCTACTGTTTGCCTTGCAATTAATATATCCGTATCCCAGTCAAACTCCACAAAAACAATTGATAAACCAACCCCGGAGTTTGAGCGAACTTCTTTTACGCCTGTTGCTCCATTCAATGCATTTTCAATGGGTAATGTAACCAATACTTCTGTTTCTTCCGGCGAAAGACCCTGAGCTTCAGTCATTATAGTAATTCTTGGGCGATTTAAATCAGGAAGAACATCTACAGGCAGATTTATAATTGTACGCACTCCATATATCATCAGAAAAGCGGCAGTCGCTATAACTAGTAATCTATTCTTTAAAGAAAACTGTATGATCTTATTTAACATAATATTACTTAGGTATATCCTTTTTTACAATCCAGCTTATCAGGAGCATTATATCGGTAAATACAGCCATTTCCCAAAAAACAATAATCCCCCGAATATTTAATGGAGTAAACAGAACGTAACTGCTGTAAAAATATGCCGCGCTTATCACTATTGCAATTATTGTCATCATACCCGGTTTGTGTTTCTTTATTTCATTAAACATACCTTTTAGAAATAGGAAACCCCCGTAAAAATATACTAAAGATGAAAGTACAAAAACTATGTAAACATCTCCATGAAAAAAGAACTTACCCTGCAGACCTGCCCCGCCTTCTACGGTCAGCGTTAACAAAATGATGGGTATTGTTATTGCAAAACATGTAAAAAATCTCTTCTTATAATCGCTAATAACTCTTCCACTTTCTATACTTAGGGTTTGTTCCGTTTCAGAAGCCTGCTTAGAATGATTAAATTGTTCGTTGTTTTGCATTTTACACTCCTTAAAATTAAAATTCAAAGATAATCTTTTGGATATATTATTTTATGCTTGCCCTTAGTTGATAGTTGCCTGTTGTTACTACTCTTGCCCCGTCTTTTATCCCGCTTAAGATCTCGACATATATGCCATCAGTCTTACCAATTAAAACTTCTACTCCTTTAAAAATTTGCGCCTTCGTATGAACAAAAACAACATTCTTTCCCCCTATATCAACAACTGACTCTTTAAGGACTGTTAACACTTCAGAATCCACATTAGTGTTAATGTTAATGATTATATTTGCGAACATACCAACTTTTAATAGCCTATCTTTGTTTTTTATTTCAAAAATTACTTTTACAGTTCTTGTAACATCATCAACAATATTACCAATATTTACTAACTTAGCATCAAAATATTCTTCAGGATATGTTTGCACAGTAACCGTTGCACTAGTAACACTCTGAAGTTTTGCGATATCAGTTTCATAAATTTCAGCTTCCACCCAGAGTGTATTAATATCAATAATGGTAAAAAGCTTCTTATCATGCTCAATGTGTTCACCAGAAGTTACATTAGATTCTACTATGGTCCCGGATATTGGAGCAGTAACAGAAAAGTAATTGCTTGTTGAATTATCTTTCCCTCTAATTAATGTTGAGAAATAATTCAATATTTTTTCTGAGGTCTTTAACTTTATTTCAGCATCTAATAATTCTTTTTGTGCAACAACGCCTTCAAGTTCTTTTAATCTGTCATAATTCTGTATTGCCTGCTCATAATCAGATTCAGCTTTGTATTTCTCATTTGCAATACTTAGTTGTTCGGGAAGCGATAAAGTTTGATCAATTGAAACCAATGTATAACCTTTTTTAACATTTTTCCCAACCTGAGGAATACTCCCTCTTAATATTATACCGGGTAAAGGACTATATACATCTGCTTTGCCAATTGCTGATGGGATGATTTTACCAGTTGAAATAATATTAAAGTTAAGCTGTCTTTTCTCAGCTATTTCAGTTCTTATCCCTAAGATAAACTGAGTTTGTTTTGAAACTAAGAATGGATCCCCAAGTGGCGCTCCATTATTGGATGGTGGCGCATCGTCGTGGCCTTCGTGCGCATTCACAAAAGGATTAAATAATAGTATAGACAATGTTATAATCAAGAATACCAGACTATATGAAGTTATTTTACTTTTCATATTTTTATTTCCTTTTCTCGTGTATTAGAATCACTATTTATATTCACAGCAGAGCTTCTAATCTTACCTATCTTATAGAAAACAAATGCTACTAAAATAATTATAACTACAGTAATTATTATAAGTAAAAGATTCTCATGGATTATTGTAAATAATGATTTAGATTCTGTTTCTTTAACAATGACATCTTTTACCCCTATATCCACATCGTTTATTGCAACCAAATCATTTGTTTCGCCGCTCATAATGCTGACTAAAAAATTATATTTTTTTATTTCAGGGAATTCCACCAGGACTTCGTAGATACCCGGGTCTATTGGCTGCAAGATTTTAATTTTAGCATTATCAACACCTGTAATATCAAGCTCAATTTTAGCATTTTCTACCGGAGCATTAGTTTTAAAATCAGAAATATAGAATGTAAGCTTAGCTTCTTGATTCGGATCAATATTGTTGTATGCAATTACAACTTCATAATTACTTGTTGAACCCTCAGCATAAGGCATTTGATTAGTGTTTTCCTTTTCCCGTGGAAAAATTAATGCAGTCCATAGTAATGAAAATATTATCAATAGAATTGTCTTACTCATTTTTCAATATAATTTAGTTTGCGTAACCTTTTCCAGCTCAATAATCGATTGATTGTATTCGCCAAACGTTTCAATATAATTCAATCTCATGTCAAATAATTTTTCCTTTTCAGTAAGATAGTTAATAAGGTTTATTTCACCTTTGTCGTAACCTCTTTTAAGAAGCTCTAAAGTATTTAAAATGATTATGTTATTGCCCTGGAATAGTTCCATATTTTTTTTTGAGCTTTCCCATTTGTTATAAGCATTTATAACGTCTGCCGTTATTTCCCTCTGAAGTAATTCAATTTCGTTATTTATAATTTTAGTTCTTATTTCAGCTACCTGCACATTGCCTTGGTTATAATTAAATAGACCGTTAATAGGTAATGGTAAGCTGAAACCAATTCCGAATTTCATATTTTTATCAACATCCTGTATCTTTGTGATATTGTGCAGCCCAATTATATCGTCTCCAAGTATTACCCTTGTACCATTAGTATAACCTATGGAAAGCTTTAAGCTGGGGATATTCTCGATTTTATATAGGGAGATTTCGCTGCTATTGGCAAGTTTTTCATATTCCTTAGATTTAATATCGGACCTGTTGCCCAATGCAGTTTTCTTTAATTGCTCCAGAGTTAATATAATTGGACTGTAACTCGTATCAGCATTGATATATAATACTTTTCCTTTATTATAATCCAAATATACATTTAAACTGTTTACAGCATTTTTAAATTCCGATTCGAGGCTGTTTAAACTGGCTTTAGAATTATTTGTTTCAATTAAAACCAAATTATATTCTAATTCAGAAATATCACCTGCTTTTAATCTTCTTTCGGAACTATACAATAGATCTTCATTTATTTGATATATTTCACTTGTCAGCTGTAATATTAGCTGAAGAGTAATAATATTATTAAGAATAGATTTGATGTTATATCCAATTTCATAAGTTTTCGATTTATATTCAAATTCTGCTTTCCTGACTCTATAATTGCTTACATCATTACGCAGAGAAAATTGTCCAGCAATTTCAATTTCTTGTGACAATGTTATGCCAAACAGATTATTCCCTTTGTTGTTATTAAATTTATCAGTCTCATATTCTAAATCTACATCAGGATATTTTGGGAAAAAGTTATTTGTTTTAAGACGTTCTCCTTTTGCTAATTCAATATTTAAAAGTTCATTCTTAACTGCCAGATTCTTTTTTAATGCCTCATTCAAGATTACATCATAACTTATAGTATCCTGAGCATATAATTTAAATACGCAGAAAATTAAAACAACAGCCGGATATATAAAATTCTTATGTACCATTTTAATTTACTTTCACTACAAAATTTGTTGTAATTAATTTGCCCCCGGGGTTAAATTGAGCAAAAACCTTATATATGCCCGGCTTTGGAAAGATAGTATGAAACATTACATTAGGTCCGCTTTTGGTCACTTTATCAGATTCCATTTTCTTGTTATTCATACTGTTATGCTCATTTGAATGCTCTTTATCTTCAGCTTCCATAGGATGAACATGCAAATACATTGAAGCATCTTCGCTGATTATTACCATATGCCCCAAAGCTCCAAGATAATTTTGCAGGTTTGTTACATCTTTTACATTGCCTGAACCCTGCTTCATTTCCTCTAAGTTCATTCCGCATTTCGGGCATTTGTCATTTTTTTTAGTGGACTTAACTTCCGGATGCATTGGGCAGGTGTAAATTACCTGCTTCACAGTCTTTTTTAAATTAACAATAATCTCAATAGACTTGTTTGTTACTAACTTTGTGGGGTTGGTTGTAAATGTAGCAGTGTATCCTTCTATTTCAAAAGTGTTACGTGGAGTTAAAGTTTGTTGAGGAACTGATTCGCCTTCGACTTTTAATGGCAAATCAAAAACCTGATTTTTCTTCTCGCCTTTCGGAGTCAAATCAGCAAATAAAACATAATCGCCGCCATATTTGAAATTTGTTTTAACACTTAAACTTCCATCGGAATTCATTTCAGGATGAATGTGATCAAAATATGCTAAGTTTTTACTTACTATTATCAGGTGCAATATTTTTTCATGGATGACTTCAAGATCTTTAATAACTTCTTTGGTTTCATTATTAGTTACTGTAAAGTTAAGCGTCACATCCTGGCCAGCTTTAGTACTTGATGGATCTGTCGTCAATTTTACAGAATATTTATCTGAATGCATTTTAACCTGCGCAGTATCATTCATCGATCCGTCTTTCATCTCTTCCAGATTCATTCCACACTTAGGGCATTTATCATCCTTGTTAACAGATCTAACCTCTTCGTGCATTGGGCAAGTATATATAACCTGTTTGAGTGTTGAATCTTTTTGATTCTTATTATTTGGAGAGTTTTGTGTTTCAATCTTATTACCGCAACCATATATGGATATCAATACAGTTAATGATACAAACACATAATTAAAAAATGTCGTTTTTAAACTTATTTTACACTTCATATTATTTAATATATTTTAATTCTAAAAAATAACTTTAATTGTTTATTCTGTCTTTTGGTAATTTACAGCAACCTTCAAGATTACTATATGCATCCTTATCAGCTTTTCTATCATTCGCGTCATAGCCAGCCATAGTGATAGCATTTTCAATTTTGCTAAGATCAGTTTTTGACTTATCATAATTAATATGCGCAACTTTTTCATCCACATCAACTTTAACATCAATAATACCTGAAACTTTATTAACAGCTTTTTCAATATTCTTTTTACAGGTTTTGCACTGCATAGAAGGCAGTTTTATCATAATATGTTCAGCGCTTTTATCCGTTGATGTCTGCATGTTCTTATCCATGTTTTTATCCATGTTCTGATTGTTATTCTTATCCATGTTCTGATTCTGCATGGATTGCTGTTTATCACCGGTGTTTCCTGTAGTTTCCTTTTTACCGCATCCTGAAACTAATAATAAAACACCAACAAACAGTATAGTTGTTATAAGAAAATGAGGTTTAAATATTTTTGTTACCATTGTTAATTACTCCTTCCGCTATTGCAGATTTTTAGTTTATAATATTTTTTATTTTTTTCAAGTATTATTTTTTATCTTTCATATCCTTCATTATATCCTGACCGGGATTAATTTTAAGCTCTTCATCGCCTTCCTTTTTGGGATTATCAGTATGTTTTTCATGACCAGAGGTAAATCCTTTTTGTATCTGAGTTTCACTATCTATCAGGAATCCGCCTGAAGTGACTACTATATCACCTTCCTGTAAACCTGATGTAATAGCGTAGTAACCATCCTGCTCGTATCCTACAGAAACTTCTCTTGGCTCATAAACACCTTTTTCTTTTTCTATATATACATAATTATGGTCACCTGTTCTTATAACCGCATTTTTTTGCACTCCAATAGACTGCATTTCATAAGTATTTATCTTCACTTTAACATACATATCGGGTTTTAATTTCAGATCTTTATTACTAAAATCTATTCGTACTTCAAGTGTTCTTGATTCAGGGTTAAATACAGGATTAATAAAATTAATTTTAGCACGCATTACTTCATCAGGGTAAGCAGTGGAATAAATATCGGCAGTTTGCCCGCTTTTTATATATTGCATATCTGATTCATACACGTTTGCAATGACCCATACTGATGAAAGATCAGCTACATCATAAATATCTTCCCCTGCCATAGCCCAATGTCCAACATGTACATATTTTTTAGTAACAATACCTGAATACTTTGAATATTGAATAGTTGTAGTTTTTACATTCCGGGATCTTTCAAGCTCTTCAATCTGTCCGCGGGTCATTTCCCAAAGTATCAATCTTTCCTTCGATGAATTAACCAGACTTTGTGCCTGGTCAATTGCTAAGCGGTTGCCGCTTTCTTTTATCTGGTTAAAATTATC
>JAYTUN010000204.1:0-14798 GCA_043744495.1 Ignavibacteria bacterium | reverse complement strand
TGATTTTCAGGGCTAAAGCCCTGAATTCAACGTATTTTTAAACCCCCGACATAAATGTCGGGGTTAAAACATATTCCTAAGCGGTCAACTTGAGTAATCTTAAAGATATTCATGAAGTTTTCACTTGGTCACCCGAAGCAATGTATAGATTCCTAACGTTGTTTTCAAAAGAAATACCTGAAAAGGATTCATTATTTCAATGTATGACTCAGGATTTCTTTTACTCAGGTTTTGAAGTCATTGATTCTGACACTATTTCTAAAATTGTATCACCATATCTAAAACAAAGCAGATTATCATTAGAATCTGAAAGAGAAAATTATATTAAAGCATTAGGTAAACAAAAATTTGAATATTACTTAGAGCAATATGAAAAGAAACCTGATTTCGAAAAACCACTATTTTCATTGCAAATAGCTTATTACATTGCAAGAAATGAAATATATAAATCAGAAATAGTTAGAAAAGAATTAGAACAAGTAAAATTTGATAAAGTATTAAAGGAAAGTGAAAGAAATGAATATGAATTGTTGAAAATCCAATCGACTGCTAGACTTAAAAAACATCAAAGGAAATTAGCAGATCTAAGAAGTAGAAAGATTTCAAAAAGAAAAAAGAAAAAAGAGAATAAAATTAATCGATAGATATACAAACAGAACGCACGGTTCATATTCTTCTTTCGGTCGGAACTTCTTGTAAGGAAACTGGGAGTAAAAAAACAGCGAAAAGGAAATTTAAAAAAAGAAAAGTTTGCGTGACAAATAATTTACTCTATCTTAAACAGTGCGCTTATTGACTGGTTTTCGTTGTTCCTCAATATCGCATGAGCAAAGAGTCTTGAAATATCAAGCATTTCAATTTTCTTTGATTTAATGTTAAGCGGAACAGTGTTAGCTACTACAAGTTTTTTCAAACTGGAGTTTTCAATTTTCTGTATTGCTTGACCGGAAAGTATCGGGTGTGTAGCGGCGCCGTATATTTCCTTTGCACCATTCTTCTTTAATGCTTCAACTGCGGCAACAAATGTGTTAGCAGTATCTATCAGATCGTCAACTATCAGAACATTTTTTCCTTCAACATCCCCAATAATGTTCATTACCTCAGCAACATTAGGCTTTGGTCTGCGTTTATCAATTAAGATAAGATCAGCGCCAAGATTTTTAGCATAAGCTCTTGCGCGTTTTGAACCGCCTACATCAGGGGCTGCAACTGCAAGATTGCGAAGCTTAAGCTTTTTGAAATATTTAAGAAGTAACACTGAGCAGTATAAATGGTCAACCGGAATATCGAAAAATCCCTGCAGCTGCGGCGCGTGCAGATCCATTGTGATAATTCTGTCAACACCTGCTTCGGTCAGCAGATTTGCAATTAGCTTTGCTGTTATTGCTACACGGGGCATATCTTTTCTATCCTGCCTGGCATAGCCAAAATATGGTATTACAGCGGTTATGCGTCTTGCTGAAGCGCGCACGGCGGCATCTATCATAATAAGCAGTTCCATAAGGTTATCTGAAGGCGGATTGGTTGATTGTACGATGTAAACATCCTTGCCGCGGATATTATCGTTATACTTTACCCAAATTTCACCATCTGAGAAGTTTACAATGCGGCATTTGCCAAGCGGCAGGTCTAAATAATCACAAATATGCTTAACAAGGTAGTTAGAGTTTCTTCCTGAAAAAATCTGTATCTCAGATCTTGCCATTGGCTATAGTGTCTTTCGGATTGTTTTGTGGAATACACAAATTTATCAATTAATAACCGTATAATCAATTAATAAGATATGGTAGAAAAAGGTAGGCTTTCAGGGTTTTGTTGACTATCCTAAAAGACCTTTGTGAGGAGCTTTAGCGATGAAACAATCTCAAAAATGTACTAATTCAATTAAACTTCGGTGGAGTCACATTAGTTTTTTAGTAACCGCATCCAGGTGAAGATTTGAGATGTGAGCTATTTTCATAGATGTTTTTGTTTCAAAGATATACTATCTTTGTTAGGTTGAAGTTAGGAAAGAATGAGCAATAAACTATTATTCAGGTAAAATTAAATTTTTAATTAAGAATAAATTTAGCGCTAACGATAAATTAACACTACTTCTATAATTTTAATTTATATGGAACTAAAAAATAAGCAATTAGAAAGTCTCCTGGATTTTGCAATAAAGACTGTTAAAAGATCAAACTTAATAACCCGTAAGTATTACAATAAAAAACTTAAGCATAAAGTTAAGGAAAATTTATCTCCCGTAACTATTGCTGATGTAAAATGTGAAAATTTTATTATGGGCAAAATTAAGGAGAAATATCCAGCACACAGCATACTTGCGGAAGAATATGGCAGCTCAGATAATGAACCGGAGTTTAAATGGATAATTGACCCGATAGACGGCACAAAAAATTATATGAGGCGCTACCCCTTCTGGGGCACACTGCTTGCGCTGGAATACCAGGGAGAGGTGATACTTGGAGTTATTTCAATGCCTCTGTTAAGCGAGTTCATTTACGCTGCAAAAGGCAAAGGCTGTTATGTTAACAATAAAAAAGCAAAGGTAAGCAAAATCAAAAAATTAAAAGATTCATATTTAATTCATGGTGGATTGAATTATATATTTAATGAGCCGTACAGGAACAATTTTATTCAGTTAGTTAACGGCGCTTATTATGATAGAGGCTTTGGCGATTGCCACGGGCATAACCTGATAATAAGCGGTAAAGCAGAAGTAATGGTTGACCCGCATGTTGCACCTTATGATGTTGCCGCAACTAAGATATGTATTGAAGAAGCCGGGGGCAGATTCAGTGATATTGAAGGAAGTTCATCAATATATTCAGGTAATGCAATTATAACAAATGGCAGGATTCATGATAAGGTATTGAGAATTTTGAATGATAATATAGTAAGCAGGGAAGTTACAAAGGAATAACTTCTATATTTAGAATTTCAACTTGCCTTCCTGATTGATATTCAGGGGGCTTTTTTGTTGGTTTTTATATTCATAGAAATAGATAAATTGCAAAATAACAGATAATTTAACTGGTTTTTTAATGATTTTAGCTCTAATTGCAGGAATAATTACGGGTTTTATTGTATCAGTCCCGCCTTTGGGTCCAATTGCCTTTGCATTAATATCAAAAGGCTTCCGTGGTGAGTATGAAGAAGGAATGGCAATTGCATCAGGCTCTGCTTTTATGGATATGGTATATGCTTTAATTGCATTCGGAGGTATTACTTTATTTATTTCTTTCCTTCCGTTAAGTATTGAAGAGTTGATAAATAATAATATTTCAACATTACAGATAATATTAATATATGCAGGCTGTGCAGTTGTTATATTTTATGGACTAACAATAATGAGGACTAAGACGGATTATGAGAAGTTTGAGGCTAGGGAATCAGAACATTTAAGTAAGGCAAAGGGAAGAGTGGAAGGCTTTGTTCAAAAGCATCATGTTCCTGTTGGGAAATCAAATTTTTGGGGACAGTTCATAACAGGTGTAATGCTTTGTATATCTTCTATTACACTTCCGGCTTCATGGGTTATACTTGTTGGTTATGTTAAGAGCTTTGGAATTATTGATAGAACTATTTTGGGCGGATTAATCTTTTCAGCAGGCGCATTCTGCGGGACTATTATATGGTTCTGGCTGCTTCTTAAATTGATAACGGGCAATAAACATCGTATAAATAAAAATACATTAAGCAAATTAAATTTTTATGCAGGGATAATATTGTTAATTCTTGGGGTGTTTTTATTCACAAAAGCAACCGGTACAGTGTTTAATTTCTTTTAAAATTAGAAATTTTACAAAGATGTATGAGATTGCTTCCTAAAGGCATGCGCTTCGCTCGCAAAGGAAAATGGATTTATGAGATTGTTTCGCATTCAAATTGTAAAGACCCCTCCCCAGCCCTCCCCGATCCCGCTAAGCAGAAAAGCGGGACTGAAAAAGCACAGAGGGGAGGGAGTTAAGTACAAATACATTTGGTAGGAGCGGAGCTACTAAGCAATCTTATAAAAAAATAAATGGTCAATTTTCATAATATATAATAGTATAATATGTTTTAATGGGTTCAAGTCCCAAATACCCTTAAATTAAAAAATATAAAAATTTTTAAAAAATAGCGGAAATTCCCTTGACTTATGGTTTTTTTTTCGTATTTTTGTAGTGGAGCAAAGTGGAGTAAAGTGGAGACTTCTAAATTCCCCATTTATTTCACTTTGAAAGGTTTTAAATCTCTCAAAAATAAATTAAAACCATAATTGTTTCAAGGGCACTCAAATACTACAATTGATGAAAAAGGCAGAATTATCATTCCTGCTAAGTTCCGTAAGCACATCTTACCGGAAGCCAACAGTATTTTGAATGTTACTCTTGGCAGAGATAATTGCATCTGGTTATTTCCTTCAAATGAATGGAACAAGGTTCTCGAAACCGTACAGTCAACCAATCCATACACAGATGATGAAGTTTTGATGCGCAGGCAGATGTTCTTCTATGCCGATGAGCTTACAATTGATTCTCAGCACAGGATATTAATACCTCAGGAAATGAAAGAGATAGTTGGTATTAAAAAAGATATTCTGTTAATTGGACAGCTTGAGCGTATTGAGCTTTGGAATCCCGAATCATACAATAAGTATCTTAAGGGAAGCCCTGATTCATACGAAGGCGTTATGCAAAAAGTTATGACGAAGCACTATTCAAAAAATACCGGTGAGTAAATTTTGGATGAAGTATTCTACCATGAGCCTGTACTGCTTCAAGAAACAACTAAGTATCTTTTAGAAGTAAATTCAGGCAGTAAAGAAGATTCAAAAGATAGTACAGCAAAAAGGGTTTATGTTGACTGCACACTCGGAGGCGGCGGTTATACAAAAAAAATACTTGAAGGTTCAACTGAAGAGACTATTGTAATAGCAATCGATAGAGATATATATGCAATAGAGCATTGCAAAAAGGTTCTTTCAGAATTTGCGAAACGCATAATTTTCAAACAGAGCAACTTTGGCGATATAAAGGATATAGTTAAAAGCGCCGGGTTTGAAAAGATTGATGGTGTTGTAATGGACCTGGGGCTATCAACATACCAGTTGAGCAGTGAAGCCGGATTCAGTTATCAAACCGATACTGAGCTGGATATGAGGGCTGATAAAAGCCAGGAGCTTACAGCCGCAGACGTCTTGAATACATACAGTCAGAAAGAGATTGCTGATATACTCTATAAATTCGGAGAGATGCGTTACAGCAGGCAGTTAGCAAACGAGATTGTTCTTTCAAGAAAAGTTAAGAAGCTGGAAACGACTTATGACCTTGTAGAAGTAATTAAAGCGAAAGTGCCGCCAAGGTATTTGAACAGTGATCTTTCAAGGCTTTTCCAGGCTGTAAGGATTGAAGTTAACAATGAGCTTGAAAATCTTGAAAGGGTGCTGAGAGATTCAACAGAATTACTAACAGAGGGTTCAAGAATAGTTGCAGTTTCATATCACTCGCTTGAAGATAGAATAGTTAAGAATGCACTCAGATCAGATGAAAATCTGAAAGTTATAACAAAGAAACCTATAGAAGCAACAGAGGAAGAAATAACAGCAAATGTAAGAGCAAGAAGTGCAAAACTTAGGGCAGCAGAAAAAATTTAATAGTTAATAAGTGCGTTTAAATATATTTATGAAATGAGAAGCCCGAAACAAATAAAAATTTCGCTATTCAACCTGATGGTTATGCTTTTTATAACTGCGGGAATAATAGTTTTCTTTGTTAATAATATAATAGCAGTAAACTCGCTTGTTGTTGATAGCAATAATGTAAGTACTGAAATAAGTAAAACCGTTACATCAAACAATAATCTTCAGACTGAAATAGAGCGTTTAACAAATTTTGATAATATTAAAATTACTGCTGTTGATAAGCTTGGTTTGCAGTATTCAACAAATAAGCCTAAAAAGATCACAATAGAGAGGTCTGAACTGGAAAACATCAATCAGTAAATAATTAAATATAAATGGCAGGGAAGGTGAATCCCTGTGAATGTGAAATGCGGGAAAGAACAAACACAAATATTAAGGCAAATACAGATAGAAGAATTATATTCTTTATGGCTGTATTTGCCTTATTGTTTATTGTAATACTCTATAAGCTTTTCACAATACAAATACTTGATGCCACCAGATACCAGATTGCAGCTAAAAAGCAGTATGAAAGTAAGATTTCACTTAAATCATCACGGGGAGTAATTTTTGACCGTAAGATGAATGCACTTGTATCCAACATTGTAATGTATTCCTTTGCCGCTGACCCGAATATGGTTGATAACAAAGATTCCGTTGCCCAGATATTTGCAAATATTTTCAAAAAAGATAAAAGTTTTTATATAGATAAGCTAAATTCAAAGAATACATCATTTGTATGGCTTGAAAGAAGAATTGACCCAAAGTATGAAGCACAGGTAAAGGATATCAGCTTTTCAGGTGTAATAAAGCTAAATGAGCCGAACAGGATATTTAATTATGATAAGCTTACTTCGCAGTTGGTTGGATATACTAATATTGATAACAACGGTTTAAGCGGTATTGAGCTTGAGCTAAACGATATGCTCTCAGGTAAAGAAGGTTATGTTGTAATGCAAAAAGACGGTCTTGGCAGAAAGCGTCCCGCAGTGGAATATCCTAGACAGGAACCTGTTGACGGTAATAATGTTATTCTTACGGTTGATATGAATATCCAGAAGATAGCTGAAGAAGAGCTTTTGGCAGGTGTAACGGCAAACAATTCTACAGGCGGAAAAGTAATTGTGATGAACGTTAAGACTGGTGAAATTCTTGCAATGAATTCGATAAATCTTGATGGCAGCAGCCAGGATAAAATTGCAGAAATAACAGATTTGTATGAACCTGGTTCAACATTTAAAATAATTACCGCAGCCGCAGCGCTTGAAGAAAGCCTGTTGAATAAATACGATGTAATAAACACTTATGGCGGCGAGTATATGAATATTAAAGACTCGCATAAATTTTCTAGTTTAACATTCCAGCAAATAATAGAGCAATCAAGCAACATTGGAACAATACAGGTAGCAAACAAACTTGGCAAAGAAAAATTCTACAAGTATGCCAGGGATTTTGGATTTGGTATTTCAACAGGCTTAGACTTACCTGGTGAAGTTAAAGGCAGACTGAAAAAGCCGATCGAGTTTTCGCCTGTATCATTAAACTATATGGCAATAGGTTATGAGGTATTGGTTACCGCTCTGCAAATGGCAAATGCTTATGCATGTGTAGCAAATGGCGGTATGATGATGAAACCGTTCATAATAAAAAAGATACTTGCACCTGATGGGACGCTGCTAAAGGAATACCAGCCTGTAGAAATAAGAAATGTTATTACTAATAATACTGCGAAATCATTAACGGAATTATTTGTAGGCGTTGTTGAAAGAGGAACCGGGAAAGACGCAAAGATAGAAAATATCAAAGTTGCAGGAAAAACCGGTACATCACAGAAAATGGTTGAAGGTAAATATTCAAAGAGCAAATATACTTCATCATTCATAGGTTATTTTCCCGCAGAAAATCCACAGATAGTAGTAGCAGTAATAATTGACGCTCCGGGAGCAGGAGAGTATTACGGAGGGAAAGTATCAGCGCCGATATTTAAGAAGATTGCCGAGAGGATAATAAATTTAACAGGACTTCATGAATTTTCAGCTCCAGAAAATAATGCAGATATGGTTCTGACAAGTAATCTAAAACAGGAAAACAGCTCGCTGAATTTGGTAAATTTTGATATAGGTGATGCGGTGAAATTCCTTAATGATAATGAGCTGCCATTTGAAGTTGAAGGTCCCGGAAAAAATGCAATTGTAATTTCTCAGGCAACAATTACTGATGAAAAAGGAAACAAAAAATTAAAACTTGTTTCTGCAGGTTCAACTCAGGATAATAAATTGCTAAAGGAAAACGGATTGAAGATGCCTGATCTGAAAGGAATGAGTATTCGCAAGTGCATTAAGATAATGTCGGCGCTTGGAATTGAATACAAACTTAACGGATGCGGCAAGGTAACAGCACAAGTACCTGAAGCGGGTTCGCAGATAGGGAAGAACCAGCAAGTTATAATAAATTGTGATTCACCGGATAAATTTTAAATGAAATTATATATAAATGAAGTTCAGTGAAATGATAACATACGCGGAAAATGAAATATTGAACATGGAAGATAGCTTTGATTTCAATATCAATAAGCTCACTTCAAGCTCTAAAAGCGCTGAACAAAATGACATTTTCTTCGCGATAAGAGGATTTGTAACCGATGGCAATACATTTATAAACGAAGTGTTAGAAAAAGGTGCAATGGCTGTTATCACAGATGGAGAGCCCGGAGTTATTGATCACAGGATACATAAAGTGAAAGATGCAAGGAAAACAATGGCTGTTATGAGCAATGTTTTTTACGGATTTCCTTCATCAAAAATGAAAATGATAGGTGTTACAGGCACAAATGGTAAGACAACAGTTACATCGCTGATAAATTATGTTTTGCAATCATGCAGTAAAAAAACGGGATTAATAGGAACTAACGGTAATTATATAAATAAAAGATTTTTAAAGACCGAGCATACAACGCCCGAAGCAATTGAGCTTAATAGAATCCTTAAAGAAATGGCTGATGAAGGTGTTGAATACACAGTGATGGAGGTATCATCACACTCGCTTGCTTTAAGCAGGGTTTACGGAATAGAATTTGATATAGCTGTTTTTACAAATTTAACACCTGAGCATCTTGATTTCCATAAAACAATGGAAAACTATTTTGAAGCCAAGAAGATTCTGTTTGATTCATTAAAAAGGATAGGCTTAAAAGGTGTGCATCCGGCTGCAATTTATAACTGTAATGATGAATATGGTTCAAAAATAGTTTCAACTTCGGAAGCAGAAAGAATTGCGTACGGGTTTGGATGCGGTACGTTCACTGCAAAAAATATTAAGATGAACATGGACGGTATGAGCTTTGATGTTCTCGTTCCAAGAAATGGTGAAGGTATTGAGAAGATAAAAATAATTACAAAACTGACGGGTAAATTCAACGTTCATAACATTCTATCCGCAATTGCAGTATTAAAAGTCTTAAAACTAAGCTATAAAGATATTGTAAAGCACATTGAAGAATTTAATGCAGTAGATGGCAGGTTTAACAGGATAAAGCTGGATAATGGTGCTGATGCTATTATAGATTATTCGCATACACCTGATTCGTTATTGAAAGCTATAACAACAATTCGTGAAATACTTGATGAAAGTAATTCTAAGGGAAAAATCATCACAGTATTTGGATGCGGCGGCAACAGGTATAAAGCAAAAAGACCAATGATGGGTGAGATTGCTGCTAAATACAGCAATGAGGTTATCATTACTTCAGATAACCCCAGGGATGAAGAGCCAATGAGCATAATTGAGGATATAAAAACAGGCATTTCAAGCGATAATTATTCCGTTGAAGAGAACCGTGAGCTTGCTATCAAAAAAGCAATTGAAATGAGCGCTAAAGGTGATGTGGTTTTAATAGCAGGTAAGGGACACGAAACATACCAGGAAGTAAAAGGCATAAAGCATCACTTAAGTGATAGGGAAATAGCGGAAAAGTATATTAAATGAATCTGCAGCTAAGTGATATAAGCAGGGTACGGGGAGTAAAGATATTAAACCCTGAGGTTTTTGAGAATAAAAAGTTTACAGGTGTATCAATTGATTCAAGGAAATGCAGCAAAAATGACCTGTTCTTTGCTATAAAGGGTGAAAGATTTGACGGACATGATTTTGTTAAAAATGTTTTAGCAAAAGGCACAAAATGCGCTGTTGTTTCTGAGAAATGGTATGGAAGTAATCAGGCTGTATTAAAGCGTTCTTTTAAAAAAAAATGTTTCATCACTGTTAAAAATACCGAAAAAGCAATAGGTGATATTGCAGGAGTTTACAGGAATAAGTTTGTTATTCCAGTACTTGCAGTAGCCGGAAGCAACGGGAAAACATCAACCAAGGATTTTATTGCTGAGATACTTTCTGCAAAGTACAATGTACTTAAAACGGAAGGCAACCTGAACAACCAGTTTGGTGTACCACTCACGCTTTTCAGATTAAATGATGATCATGAAATTGCAGTAATTGAAGTTGGCACAAATCATTTTGGTGAAGTGGATAAGCTGTGCCGAATTGCAGAGCCGCAATTCGGGATAATAACAAATATCGGCAGGGAGCACTTAGAGTTCCTTAAAGATATAAACGGCGCTGCAAAAGCTGAAGGTGAACTGGCGGAATATTTACAGCTGATCTATGGAACATTATTTCTGAATGCAGATGATAAGTATCTTGAAAAGTATAAAAGATATAAAAAAATAAAAACATTCAGCTTTGGTTTTTCAAGCAGAGCTGAAGTAACAGGCAGAGTTAACGGATTTAAAAAATTTTTCCCGCAGTTGGAAATAAATTATAAAAGCAAAAAAATTAAAACTCAATTAAAAAATATAGGTTATCAAAGCTGTAATGCGGCATTATGCGCAGCGGCAGTTGGTTTCTACTTCGAAGTCCCGGTTCGGCACATCAAAAAAAGGGTAGCCGGATATAAAATTGAGTCAAACAGGCGTAACCAGCTAAAAAGCATTAACGGGGTTTGGGTTATTGATGATACATATAATTCCAACCCTGATTCCGTTAAAGCTGCGCTTGAAAACATGAAGGCTTACAGTGTTACGGGTAAAAAATACATAGTACTGGCTGATATGCTTGAGCTTGGCAAAACAAGCAAAAAAGAACATTGTTTAATTGGGGAGCTTATTAAAGAAATGAATTTTGAAAATCTTTTAACATATGGAAAAGATTCATATAATACATTTAAAAGCGCCAGAGGAATTAAAAATAATTTGCATTTCAGTGATAAAGATTCACTTTCAGCTTTCCTGAGCAGGCAGCTTAAAAGGGGTGATGTTGTGCTTGTAAAAGGCTCACGTTCAATGAAAATGGAAGATATAGTAGAGAAAATAACAGCTAATTAACAGATAAATTTTTAAGGGAAAATTATAGTAAATGTTATACTACTTAGCGGAATATATAAATAAGACTTTTAATCCTCCGGGATTTGATGTGTTCAGGTTCCTGACATGGAGATCTGCGCTATCCGCTATTACTGCAATGATAATATGTTTCTGGATCGGTCCTAAAATATTAAAGATACTTAAGAAAAAACATGTTGGTGAAGAAATAAGGCATGACGGACCGCAGACACATTATTCAAAAGCAGGAACACCAACAATGGGCGGTATTATTGTTCTGCTTGCCGTTATAATACCTGTTTTATTATGGGGTGATCTTAAAAATACTTATATACTGTTGATCCTGTTGTCAACAATATGGATGGGTTTGGTCGGCTTCATAGATGACTATCTAAAGGTAGTTAAGAAAATGAAAAAGGGATTGGTAGCAAGATATAAACTAATGAATCAAATAGGACTTGGAATAGTAATTGCGTGCCTTATATATTTTTTGCCGGAGTTCCAAAAAATTAATTCAGTTACAACAATACCGTTTATAAAGCAGATAGAATTTGATTTTTCGTATTTCTACATACCATTAATGGTATTCATAATTACGGCTACATCAAATGCTGTTAATCTTACTGATGGACTTGACGGATTGGCAATAGGAACAGTGGGTATAGCCGGGCTGGCAATTGGATTAATAGCGTATCTATCAGGTAACGAAATATTCAGCCGATACCTTGATATAATATATTTGCCCGGTAATGGAGAGCTTGCAGTGTATTGCGCAGCGCTTGTTGGGGCATCACTTGGATTTTTGTGGTTCAATTCGTATCCAGCGCAGGTGTTTATGGGTGATACCGGCTCGCTTGCATTAGGCGGCGCAATTGGAACACTTTCAATTTTAGTAAAGAAAGAATTTTTGCTGCCAATTCTTGGCGGAATATTTTTCGCGGAATCAATTTCAGTTATTGTGCAGCGTTATTATTTTAAATATACAAAAAAAAAGTATGGTGAGGGAAAAAGGATATTTAAAATGGCTCCGCTGCATCATCATTATGAGCTTAGCGGAATTCCCGAACCTAAAATTGTAACAAGGTTCTACATAGTTGCAGTTATCCTTGCAATATTAGCATTTGCAACATTTAAGATCAGATAATAATACAAATTATAAAGGAATAGAATATGAAAATTACAAAAATCACAAAAGCCCTCGTTTTAATAATCCTGTTAACAGGAGTAACATTTTCGCAGTTATCAGTTGGAGAGCTTAAATTGAAATCTGCAGATAATTCAGGTTTGAATTTAGGTACAACAAATCTAAAATCAACAGAAAACTCAGAAAAGCTGTTACAGAAGCCATCAAAAAAAATCTATTTTGTACCCGGCGGTAAGATAGGTATGTTCTTTCTTCAGGGTGATTTCAATGGTAACCAGCTTATAGCCCTTGAAGCATTTGGCAAATATGTAGGTGATGGCTTTTGGGCAGAAATAAGTATTCCGTTCAGATTTAAAACCAGTCCGGCATTTACTGATATAGGACTTGATGTAAACGTTATGTATCCATTCCTCGGTTCATCTAACAAATCAGAAGTTGACCCGTTTGTAGGGGGCGGGCTGGGACTTCACTTTATCGGGCGTGATAGAAACGATTCCGGAAAAACAAGCGTAGCTGCAAGAGGCGGTCTTGGGCTGAACCTAATTGCAGGCGCAGTATTTTTCAGAAATTATGATTTCAATATTGTGATTGAATTGAAATACTTCAACTATTTAAGAGAGTTTGATGACTTAAGATACCAAGGCATTGGTTTAAATGTTGGTGTAACTTTCCCAAGGTAAATTATTGTGGTTGATATAATCGATAAATATAAAAAAGTAACTGTAGTCGGGGCTGCAAGAAGCGGAGTTGCCGCAGCAAAGCTGCTTAAGAGAAAAGGTTATGATGTTTTTTTAAGTGATGCTACCGATGAGGCAAAAATTGATAAAGATTTTACTGCCGATATCAGACAAAACGGAATTGAGCATGAGTTCGGAATTCATTCTGATAAAGTATATGATACAGGAATTATGGTAGTTAGTCCGGGTGTGCCGCAGAATTCAGCAGTGATACAAACAGCCCTGGGAAAAGGTATTGAAGTAATAAGTGAAATAGAAGCTGCTTCATGGTTCTGCAAAGGCAAGGTAATTGCAATCACCGGAACGAATGGTAAAACAACTACTACAACACTGATAGGCGAAATGTTCAAATATGCAGGCTTTATAACTTTTGTATGCGGTAATATTGGAATTGCGTTTTCTGATGTTGTTGAAGAAACTGATGAAAATTCTATAGTAGTTCTTGAAACAAGCAGTTTCCAGCTTGATAATATTAAAAAGTTCAAGCCATTCATTGCAATATTGCTTAATGTTACACCTGACCACCTGGATAGATATGAATCATTTGAAAAATACCTGGAAGCAAAAATGAGAATAGCAGAAAACCAAAACAGCAGCGATTATTTTGTTTTTAATTATGATGATGAGCTGGTGAGAAATTCCGCAAAAAATGTAAATTCTAAACAAGCTGCTTTCAGCTTAACAAATGGGGCTAAACAGGAAACCCAAACCGGAGCGTTTATTAATAATTATCACCTGATATATTATTATTTTATGGGTGAAGAAAATATTATAGATACCCAAAAGCTGATAATCAAAGGAGACCATAATGTATATAACGCAATGGCTTCTGTAATTACGGCAAAAGTTTTCGGTATAGAAAAAGAATGTATCAAGAAGACCCTTGAGAATTTTAAGGGAGTTGAGCACAGGCTTGAATATGTAAGAGAGCTTCAAGGTATTAAGTATTATAACGATTCAAAAGCTACAAATGTAAATTCAGTTTGGTACGCATTAAAAGGATTTACTGAGCCGTTGGTTCTGATTCTAGGAGGTAAAGATAAGGGCAATGATTACAGCCAGATTGAAAAAGAAGTAAAAGAGCATGTTAAGCATATTATTGCAATTGGTGATTCAAAACAAAAAGTATATGATTTTTTTAAAAATAAATTACCTGTAACAATAGCTGCTGATATGGAAGATGCCGTTAATAAAGCTAAGGAAAATTCAGTTAAAAATGATGTAGTGCTTCTATCACCGGCTTGCTCAAGCTTTGATATGTTTGATAACTATGAACATAGAGGAAGAGTTTTTAAAGAATTAGTTAATACATTAAAATAATTTTGGAGCCAAGAGTAAATAAAATAGACCTCTGGATACTTATCCCGATACTTGCGTTGATAACATTCAGCCTGGGTGTGGTTTACAGTGCATCTTCAAGCTGGTCAACCCGCCTTAGCGGAGATAGCGCTTATTTATTCCGCAACCATTTGGTGAGAGCGGGCTTTGGAATATTTTTAATATTCATAGTTTCAAGGATAAGCTACCTAAATTTAATTAAATACAGAAAGCTGCTTATGGGCGCAGCAATTATAATGCTGCTGTACCTGCTTTTTGCAGGAATTGAAACAACCAAAGGCGCTTCAAGATGGATATATCTTGGCGGATTCAGTTTCCAGCCTGCTGATTTTGTAAAATATGCGTTACTTATAAACATATCATATCTGCTTGCTAAGAAAAAGGATTATATAAATAACCTTTATTACGGTTATTTGCCTATACTTGGTTATGTGCTTGTTGTAGTAGCATTAATTGCAATGCAGCCTAATTTTTCTACTGCAAGTGTGATATTTATTTCAAGCTTAATGCTTTTCTGGGTCGGCAAAGTTAAAATGAAA
>JAYTUN010000203.1:0-14891 GCA_043744495.1 Ignavibacteria bacterium | reverse complement strand
TATAGCTTTGTTTTCCTGAGCATTGTAATAAATGAAATCATACCTCGTTATCAGCGCATTTGCAATTGAAATACCAAATGGACCTTCTATTTTTACATAGACGGTATCCGGTTTTTTGATCTTAACCTCAATCCATCCCGTGCCGGACTGTTCAGGGGAATCAAAGGAAATATTCCCCGATGCTTCCATAGTTTCAATCAGCGATGAATTCCTATTCACCTTGACTTTTATTTCCTTTACGGGAATTTTATCAAGTCCGCCATCACCGGATGAGCCACTGCATGCACTCAAAATAAATGCAGTTATAAATGATAATAATATGAGAGCTTTGAAATGTTTAATTTTTGTTTGTTTCCTCTCTAAACTTTTCAATAATACTTTTACTTATCGGATTGTTTTTATCAGGCATTCTTTCGGGATGCCATTGTACAGCCAGCAGAAATGGCTTGCCAGCTTTATCACCCCACTCAAGAGCTTCTATAATACCATCATCAGCTTTAGCAGAAATCATCAAACCTTCTCCAATTCTATCGATAGCCTGATGGTGTGAGCTGTTTACTATTGCTTTATCTTCATTTATCAGATCGTAAAGCAATGTATAATATTTAATATTTACATTATGCAGCCTGTCTTCTGTATTGGAAATTTTCCTGTGGTTGGTTCCGCGGATAGTTTCAATATCGTTTATCAGACTTCCCTTAAGCTTACAATTTATTACCTGTAAGCCTCTGCAAATCCCAAGAACAGGGTAATTATTTTCCAGTGCATAGTCAAGAAGTTTGAATTCAAAGCCATCACGGGCGGGAATGTAATCACTCCTATTTTTGCCATCTTCCCAGTCATTATAAAACTCAGGAAAAATATCCGCGCCGCCGGTAATTAGTAATGATGAACACTTTTTTATATCAACAAAATTGTTAGTTTCCCAGTCAAGTATAATGTATGGAAGCTTATTTTCATCCAGCCAACTGCTGTAATTTTTAAAATTGCTATTGCTTTTTGTTAAGCCTATATATTTAATAGTGTTACCTGTCATTCAGACTTCAATAAATTATCAATTTCCTTGTATAAATATTCGGAATTGTTATCAATTTGCATCTTTATTTTTGTAAAATAAAGTGGAAAGTTGTAGAGCAGATTTTTATGAGTATTTTGACTTTTAGCTTTAAGGACAAGCTCGGAATTCTTTATCCTGACGAAATCTTTTTGTGTTGTAATTATATGAGATGAGGCGTACTTTTTAAATGAATTCATCAATTTTTCAAGCTCATCATTGGTAAAATTATGATGATCTGGGAAGATAATAAATTCATCAATTTTTACATTTAATTCATTCAGTAAAACCCTGAAAGAATTAGGTTCGCCAATGCCGCAAAATACAATAGCGCTTTTAACTATTTCTTTAGTGATAGTATTCCCACCAATTCCCCTGAATCCTTCAAAAACATAACTGCAAATAACCTGCGGCATATTTTTTCTGTTTTCATTCACAGGAAATTTTTCAAACTTATTATTTATCACAATCAGGTTAGCCCGTCTGAAATTTTTTAACGGCTCTCTTAAATTTCCGGCAGGAATTATATGTTTATCGGTACCGGGATTAAGAATTACTATATCAAGGTCACGGAATATTTTTCTGTGCTGAAACCCGTCATCAATAATTATTATTTCAGGTTTAAACTTAGTGGCAGCAAATTTTGCAGCTTTGGTTTTATTATCGCTAACTACCAGTAAACCGCCCTCAAGCCCGCGCTCCGATAAATTTTCAAGCAGCATAAGCGCTTCATCCCCAAAGTTTTCTGTGTTCAGCTCATGCTTTTCATTCTTAAAACCGGTTTCAACTACTTTAATATCATCAAACTCTCTTTTATAACCTTTACTTACAACAACTACGAATTTATTATTCTTTAAAAGGTACTCGGTAATCAATTCTACAAAAGGTGTTTTACCTGTGCCGCCTGCGGCTATATTGCCAACTGAAATTATCTTGGGTTCAAGTATCTTAGCTTTAATGATACCGGAATTGTACATAAAATTTCTGAATCCAACACCTATTCTGAATAAAATGCTAAGCGGTATTAAAAATAATTTCATATCCCCGCAGTTTGTTTAATAACTTTCGCTGCATTTTCTGAAGCCTCTTTGCTTCCTAGAATATACCACACTTTATTCAGGTTAATTATCATTTCATCTCTATAAACTTTATCCGTAAGAATTTTAACTGCTTCGCTTGAAATGTTTTGGGGTGTAAAATCATTCTGGATAAACTCCTTTACAGTATCACGCTTAAGTAATATGTTTGCAATGCCAAGTTTATCCACTTTTACAATAGGTTTTAGAAGGTGATAATTCAGCGGGAATGTTTTGTAAAATATCAGGTAGGGAGTCCCAATTAGGGTGCATTCCATTGTTGATGTACCTGCTTTTGTCATTACTAGGTCACTGTTAAGAATAAGCTTATACGGCATTTCTTCTGTTAAGCTATAGCTTGTAAGCCTGCTTTTAAATTCACCAAAATAATTTTTAAGTCCGGGAGCAATACTTATATTTACTTCAATATTCATTTGCTGTTTTAGTATTTCCAAAGATTCAATTATAACAGGTAAGTGATACTTAACTTCATCTTTCCTGCTGCCGGGAAGTACTGTAATTACTTTTTTGTCCGGATATTTACGAACAGATTTGGGATTATCCTTAATAAATTCACTTATACTTTCAATCAAAGGATGTCCGGTGAATTCTGCTTTCACCCCGTATTTATTATAAAAATCTACTTCAAAGGGAAATAAAACAAGCATCAGGTCAATATATTTTTTAACTTTTAAAACCCGTTTTTCGTGCCATGCCCAAAGCTGCGGAGAAATATAATAGATAATTTTCTTATTGTAAAATTTTCGTATTTCCTCAGCAAGCCTTAAATTAAATCCGGGATAGTCAACTAATATTACAACATCGGGCGGGTTTTCTTTAATTAAACCGGCAGAATTTTTAATTGCATTTTTGAAGAATGAAAATTTCTTTATAACGTCAATAAATCCAACTGTGGCAAGATCTTTAATATGATATAAGGAATTAAGTCCCTGTGCGATCATCATATCTCCGCCAAGTCCGCTAAAGCTAATGGTTATAGCGGGAGATTGTTTAATAAGCTCCTTCATTAATGCCGAAGCATGCATATCGCCGGATTGCTCTCCTGCTGAAATGAATACAGACCTCTTATTCACGGGACTGTTTACTTCTTTCATTAATTTGGCAGGTTATTGGTTATTATTATTGATTAATCAGAAAATATATAAGGACAATCATAATTATACTAATAAATGTAGCCTGGAATGTCCTTTTTTCTGAAACGTATGCTGCTTTTATATCCTGATTTATTTTGGATATTTTTGTTTGGTCATAAGCCGAAAATTTAGGCAGAAAGCGGTTTACATTTTGAAAGTAGTGATCATATTTATCTTTGAACTTTTCCTTCAGAAAACCTTCTTCTTCAAGTATTATGAAATAATACTGAACTGAAAAGTAAATAATGCTTAATATTTGCAGGTAGGGTACAAAAGAGTTAGACATTATACTTATCCCAAAATACATAAGTATGTTTCCCAAGTATAACGGGTTTCTGACGTATGCAAAAGGTCCCTGTGTAACCAGGCTGGAAGCCCCCACATTACCAGTTGTACGGGTTTCGCTCCCTGCATAAGAAACTCCCCAAAACCTGAATGACTCTCCTATAATAACTAAAACTCCGCCAATGAGTAATGTAGTAATTGTAGGTCTTGCAAAAAGAAGCATTGGAATGATAAACGGAAGGGGAGTGTAAGACCTGTACTGAAAGAATAATTTTCCTAATGACATTTATTTATTTTATTACCTTATCCGCAGAATGCTCTGCATTAATTTCTTTTATATTAAACTTTTTAAATTAAACTCTTTAAATTAACCGCGTAAAAATACTTCACGTCTATTAAGCTTAGCAGCCTGCCTGTGCTTCAGCTTTTTATTGAACAATAACTTTTCCAGCTTTTTTTTAATATCACCAAATGTTTGGTATTCATGGTACGTTATATTGTTTTTCCAGCAGTATGAAGCAAGTGATTTCTTCGCAAAAACAATATCAGCATAATTTACAACACATGCATCAGAAAATCCATCTCCAATGAACACAGAGATCTCATCATCGGAAGTATTGTTCATAAGAATATTACGCTTACTTGTGCCGCACTTATTGCAATCTGAATCAGCATTTGGAAATTCCAGACCAATATTTTTCATATTCTCAGAAAAAACAATCTTATTTGCATAAAAAGGAATATTCAAACTGTAGTTATCAAGTATCCTTTTAATGTAATAATCCATCCCTTCACTCAGAATTGTTAAAGGTATGTTCTGCTCATTGCAGAATTCATAAAACAGGATGAACATCGGGTCCAATTTTTGCGCATCAATAATACGGTTAAACTCATTTATATCAAAATCTTCGGTCAGTTCGCATTCTTTTAAGAAGCATTCCCTTGCACCAATCTTTTGCTCTTCAAAGCTTTTTATTACCTCAGCCCATTTATCTTTTTTTTTGATGAAATGCTCACCCATCTCTATCCACGTATCATATAAGGTGATGGTACCATCAAAATCACTGAATATTTTTAATTTAGGCTGATCTGACATAAACTGACCTGAAGCATCAACAGGATACTTCATATAAAAATAATTTTAAATCATAGCTAATTCAAGGTAACAATTAATAAAAATCTTCTGTTTTGGGATAGGATAATTGGAGATGGGGGTTGCGGTGCTTTTGATGAGCAGGAACAACAAAAGCGAAACCCCATCTTTGTTTTATGGGGGAATTAGCTTTTGTAATAATTTAGGATTAAAGAATATTAAAGTATATTTATCCCTCTTTTTAGAAGCCAAAGGGGGACTTATTATGTTGATAGATTGTTAAGATTGCTTCGCCTGCTTTTTATCAAAAACAGACTGGTAATCAAGCAGGTCGCTAAAGCTCCTCGTAAAAAATGATTATCAATATTTTTACTTTACTCCAAGCAATTCAACATCAAATATCAGTGTTGAGTTTGGGGGAATAGTTGCGCCTGCGCCTCTTGAGCCATAACCAAGCTCAGGTGGTATTGTAAGCTTGCGCTTGCCGCCAACTTTCATTGTCATAACGCCTTCATCCCAGCCTTTTATAACCTGTCCAACTCCAATAGTGAATGAGAATGGCTGATTGCGATCTTTTGAACTGTCAAATTTCTTTCCATCGGGAAGTGTTCCTGTATAATGAACCGTTACAGTCTGCCCGCTTTTGGGTGTTTCACCCGTGCCAACTACTTCATCTGTGTATTTTAATCCTGATGGGGTTGTAACTTCGCTTCCTGTCATATCTTTATTGCATCCTCCGGCAATTGTTAGTATTAGTAATAAAATAAATGTTTTAATTTTTGTTCCGCTAAAGCGGGATTTAATCTTCGTTTCAATTTTCATTTTTGTTATTTATATTTTATTTAATATAATATTCAAGTTTTGAGCGAGTAATAAATTCAGTTAGCAGTTCAACCGTAAGATCAATATCCTTCAGGCTTAGTGTTTCTACTGATGAATGCAGATACCTTGTCGCAACTGAAACTACACCTATTGGAACTCCACCGCGTGATTGTGAAATAGGATCGGCATCTGTCCATGTATGTCCGTAATCAACATCAATCTGGTGTTTCATCTTTTTCCTTTTTGCAGTATCTATAAGCTCAGTTGCCAGTTTGTTATTGCTTCTAACACCTCTTGTAATTACGGGACCTTCGGAAAGTTTTGTAATGCCGAATCGTTCCTTTGAGATTTCAGGTTGGTCTGAGCAGGGGATAACGTCAATTGCAATTGCTGCATTCGGTTTGAAGTTATAAGCCGGATTCCCTGCGCCCCATACACCGGTTTCTTCCTGAACAGAAGAAACTCCGTAAACAGTATTTTTTAGATTTTTAATTTTTGAAAGCTTTCTTAAAGTTTCAGCTACTATATATACCCCAATCCGGTTATCCCAGCATCTTGATGTTGCAGTACCGTTTGTCATTTCTTCAAAATCACCGCCAAATACAACAGGGTCGCCAATTGAAACATATTTTTCAGCATCTTTCCTGTTCTTAGCGCCAATATCCAGCCATACATCATGCATTTCAAGCTTTTTATCACGTTGTGCTGGAGTTAAAAGATGAATGGATGTCCTGCCAATTACTGCAGGGACCATACCATTTTGTGTTAGTATTCTTGCCCTGTGTGAAGCGAGTATGGTTGGATCAACCCCGCCAATAGGTCTGACAAAAATAAATCCATCATCATTGATATAATTAATTATAAGACCGATCTCATCAGAATGTCCAACTATCATGATAGATCTTTCTTTCCCCGGGTTCAGGGTTGCCGTCAAATTTCCGTGTACATCTTTTTTAATGTCAGGACAAAATTTTTCGACTTCTTCCTTCCATAATTTTTGAACCGGTTCTTCAAATCCTGATGGGGCTGGTGTGTTAACAAGGTTAACAAGAAATTGTTTCTGTTCGTTTGTCATATAATTATTATTGAAATGATGCCGTTAATATATTAATTATTAAATTAAGAGGGCATAGCTGAAATTATTTTTTAAACAACTAAGAAGCTATTTTCTGGTCGTTGAACTTAACATTCACAATTGTAGAAATACCCTGTTCAGCCATAGTGACGCCGTACATTGTATCGGCTGACTCCATAGTTCGTTTATTGTGGGTAACTATAATGAATTGTGTTTCTTCTGAGAACTTCCTGATAATTTTAATGAACCTGTCAATATTTGCATCATCAAGCGGAGCGTCAACCTCATCCAAAATACAGAACGGTGAAGGTTTTACCTGATATATTGCAAATAAAAGTGCGATAGCAGTAAGTGTTTTTTCACCGCCTGATAAAAGATCAATTAACTGCGGTCTTTTGCCTCTTGGTTTTGCAATGATTTCTATCTTTGCATCAAGCGGGTCAGGATTATCAGGGTCTATAACAAGCTTTAAGTCAGATTCATCTCCTTCAAGGAATAGCTCACGGAAAATTGCCATGAAGTTCTGTCTTATCTGCTCAAAAGTTTCGGTAAACTTATTCTGTGCAGTTTTATTTATTTCATCTATAAGGTTCATTAAGTCTTTTTCAGCTTTAACAAGGTCATTTCTTTCTTCGGAAAGCTTTTCAAGCTCCTGCTTTTCCTGCTCATATAAATTAAGCTCTAATTGACCTGATCCTCCAAGAGTTCTTAATTTATTTTTTAGCCTGTCAACATCCGCTTTTGCTTTAACAAGATCAAATATTTCGGCATCTTCAAACCTGGTATAGTCAATTTCAATTTCGTATTCTTCTCTTACTCTATCTTTATGTTCTTTTATCTCAAGACGGTCTTTGGTAAGTTGCATTTCATTTTTGTGTATGAAATCAATTATACAATCACGGTCGGTTCTTAATAATTTCTGTTCCTGTTCAACTTTATCAACCAGTAAGCGTTTAACTTCGTATTCGCTTCTTATCAGGCTGAAATCTGTTTCAATACCTGCTTTTTCATTTTCCAGAAGTTTTAATTTCGGCTTAATGCCATTTACTGTGTTATCGGGATAATATGATTCAATTTCTGACTGAAGTTTCTTTATCTCAGATTCATATTCATTGCATTCCAATATCCTGGCTTCAATGTTGTTTTTTCTTGATTTGATACTTTCTTCTGATCTTATATGCTCATTATCAAGATTTGAAAGCTCGGCTTTAACTTTTGTAACTTCTATATTGAATGAATTATATTCTTCACGCTGCGAAGAAAGTTCATCGGCAAGATTTTCAAGCTCTGTAGTAAAATGCTCAAGCTCTTTTTCAAGCTGGTATTTATTATTTTCGGCAGCTTCAGTTTCCAATATTAATGTATCCATTTTGCCGGATAGCTCTTTATTTGAAGCAGTCAACACATCATTTTCCTGTTTGTAGGTTGTTATAAGCTTATTGGTTTCGGTTTTAAGATAATTTAACTGCTGTATCCTGCCCTCAGCGCTAATAGCTTGCAGCTTTTTTTCCTGTAGTTTATTCTGCCTGAAATTTACATCAATTGCAGCAAAACTGCTTCTAAGTTCAGAAAGATTTTTGTTATCTACTTCAAGGCTGGCTTCAATTATATTAATTTGAGCCTGTAAATCTGCAATCAGTTTTTCTCGGCCTATTTTTAATGACTCAACGTTTGTTTTGCTGCCTGCCCGTAAAAAGCTGTTTGTAATTATATCGCCATCAAGCGTTATGAATTTTATGAAGTTATCACTGGAAAGCTCGCGGGCAATATCAAGATTTTCAACAATTACAAATTCATCAAGCAGGTATTTATAGAGCATTAAATATTCATCGGGACATTTTATAAACCTATCAGCCCAGCCATAAACGCCTTCATGGTTAAGTATTTCAGGAAACTCTTCCTGGAAAATATTAAGCGTTGTATTGTAAAGCTGGTCTCTTATAATAAATGTTACTTTTCCTTTTTGGTCATTTGTTAAAATCTTAATGAAGTTTTCTGCCGCAAAAATATCATTAACAATAAGGTAGTTCGAAACTTCACCCAGTGCAGTTTCAATTGCAATTTTGAATTTATCTTCAACTTCAAGCTTATCAATTACAACGTTTACGCCTTTTTCATTTTTTTCTTTAACAAGATATTTAATACCTTCAGAATAATCGTCAAAATTTTCAAGCAGGTTTGTCTGGAACTCTATCTTGTTCTTCAGCTTATCGGCTTCATGTTTGCGGTATATAATATCTTTTTCAAGTGAGCTTAGATCTTCGGCATAGTTATCTTTGATCTTTTTCTGTTCTTCATATTCGATATTCATTCGGGAAAGCTCATCCCTCAGCCTGTTAAGTTCACTTTCGGCATCACGAAGGTCAGAATCAAATTCAGCTACCTTATTGATATTTACAATATTCTCATCTGCAAGCTTACCGCAGCGCGAGAGCTGGTCCTCAAGCTTATTTTTTATGATCTCATATTCACTGCGTTTTTCCTGCAGCGCTTTTGATGATGCCGCATGTTTTACAGTTAGATCTTTTAATTCTTCCTTGCTTGATTTTACTTTAATCTCTGTATCATCAAGTGTTGATTTTTTAGTGTTCTTTGAATTTTCCATAAGATCAATGGTACTTTTAAGAACAATTATCTTGTCTTCAATTTCAGTTTTGCGGCTGATTAATCTTTCAATTTCAACTTCAATATCAATTTTTTCTCTCTTAAAGCGGTCAATATTTTCTTCGAGATATTTAATTCTCTGCTCGGCAATAGAAATTGAAGTTTGCAGCTCATTTATCTGTAAGTTTATATTATTAAGCTGATCCCTTGATTCATTCAGGTTCGTTTCTGTTACAGAAAGTTCAGATTTATACTTTTCAATAATGTTCTCATTTTCGTTAAGGCTTGATTGAAGATTTTCTCTGCCGCTTTCTTTGCTCTTTAAATCTTCTTCAATGTTTTTGGTCTCATCTAAAAGCTTTGAAAAAGAGCGTGTATGATATTCAATTTCTATATCCTTTAGCCTGCTGCTTACTTCTTTAGCTTCCTGTTGTTTCTGAGCAATGCGCTCGTAAGCATTTACGGTTCTTTGCCTGTTCCTTATTTCGATATTTGCTTCGTTGATACTTTCACGGGCAACTTCAAGCTTGTAAAGCGCTTCGCGCCTTCTTTCCTTGTACTTGGTAATACCGCTTGCTTCTTCAAAAAGCTTTCTTCTATCCTGTGTTCGGTGAGAAAGAATTTCATTTACCATTTTAAGCTCAATAACAGAATAAGCATCAGAGCCCATGCCGGTATCCATAAACAGCGCTGTAATATCTTTTAAGCGGCAGTTAACGCCGTTTAGCATATAATTGCTTGCACCATCACGGAAACAGCGGCGCGTTATTTTAATTTCTGTGTATTCACTTGGTAGAATACCTTTTGTATTCTGTATCGTGAGGGATACTTCAGCGTAGCCCAATGGTTTACGGTCTTTAGTGCCGTTAAATATCACGTTTTCCATTGTTGAACTTCTAAGAACGCTGGCTTTTTGCTCGCCAATTACCCAGCGGACAGCATCAACAATATTGGTTTTGCCGCAGCCGTTAGGTCCTACAACTGTCGTCATACCAGTATCAAATTCAATTGCTATCTTATCAGCAAATGACTTAAAACCGAAAATTTCAAGTTTACTTAGGTACAAATAATATTGTTATTTTAAAAAACGAATTGCATTTACTTTATCGATTTATACAAAAAGCATTCAGCAATAATCGGAATAGGTGCAAATTCTTAACACAAAATTAACGATTTTTTCTGTAAAAAACCGAATTAATTATTAATAAAACAATCCTTTTGAGCAAGATGTCAGGATTTTGCTCTATAGATTTAAAAATGTCATCACCAGTCTGAAATAATCGAATACATACCTGGTAGTATTAAAGTAGAACAAAATGCCGCCGCATATTAATACTATAGAAAGTATTCCGTATGTATAAACTTTAATGAAGAATGCATCAAATAAAAGGTAAGTTCCTTTTAAGATCCTGTACAATGAAATTAAATAAAGGAAGCCCGCTATAATCAATCCAATTATTACGAAATCAGTATTTGACTGAAGGATCCTGATATAGAACGTACCAATTACCAATAACACAATTGTAGGAAGCAAGCCCCATACAGTTATGGTATAAATATTGTTGAAACCGACCCTGTATTTTACAGTAAGTGAAAATAACCATATTATCATTGCAATAAAAAATATTTTAATAAATGATATAGCGGCAAGCATACCAACTAACTTAACCGGATTTACCATAAACTGGTTTATATATATCTTTATTGTATCATGTGATACAATTGCCGATAGCATTATATCAAGCAACTGTGCATCTTTCCAAAAGTATAATAAATTGCCAAAGAATAAACCGCTTCCAATTGATAAAATTATTGCAAGCAGCATATTGTGAAATGTGGGTATCAGGTTTTGCTCTTTTACATCATTGTAAAAAATGAATGGTCTGAATAATGCCCGCCATACGTTTTCACGGAACCTTCTCACACTGTTAGCAAGGTAAACAAATATAATAAAGCATATCAGTCCGGTGAAAACAAATACCAATGGAGCTTCTTTTGAAAAAGTACCGATATTAAAATTAGGAATATCTTCATCAAGGAATTCTTTTCTTAATATTACAGCAGGCGGGCGCTGTTCACGGTATAATGTGTATAAACCGCTTGTGCGTATGTATTGATTTGTTAAATCAGGGTGCTTCAGGTTTGGTATATCGGAATTCCAGTCAGTAAATGACTGAAAAAACCCTCCCATTAAGGATGATGATTTAGAAATCTTTATGAAATCTACAATAAATTTTGATTGAGATTCAATAGAAGAAGGATCGCTGTAGCCTGAGGTATTGGATGGGTTTATTATCTTTCCGTAATTTGAAATAAATACTTTTTCTTTCTTTAGCTTTATATCTGCAACTGCATTTTTAAGCTGATTAAGATCACCATCATAAAAATTTATTCCAACAAAATCAACCAGGTCACGGCACTTATCGTTATAATAATTGCGGGTTGAGTAATATAACTGCCTGTTATCCAGATTCCTTGCAGCAGCAACCATTCGCTTAACATAATTCTGTCCGGCTGAACCCGTTACATCAAAATCATTACCAATTCCGTACGCAAAGATACACGGATTATTTTTGTGTGATAAAATTACTTCGTTAAGCTGGTTTTCGGCAAGCTGAAGGAAATTTTCAGATTCCAGAATTGATGATGGAACTGTAAACACCGGAATTTCTTCCATTATCAACAAGCCGTATTTATTGCAAAGATCAATTAAATATGTGCCGGCAGGTCTGCCGTAAACTTTTATAATATTGCAGCCAAGAGATTTAATTAATTTAACATCACGCTCAACATCATTGTAATTAGCACATATTCCTGATGCACCAAACTCTTCTATATAATTGATACCCTTAAACTTGAACTCGATGTTATTCATCATAAGCGTACCCTTTTTTCTCACGAGTTCGTAGATACCAAAATCAGACTGATATGAATCGATAACTTCATCACCCTGTGAAATTACAACCCGTAATTTATAAAGGTACGGATATTCAGGCGACCAGTAAACGGGAGCGTTTAAAGTAAATTTATTTATTACCTGAATTGTCGAGTTTGATGAGATCTGAAATTGTTTGGCATCACTTGTAGCTTTTACATTTCCCGCACTATCTAAAAGCTCTGTTTTAACAGTAAACTTTTTGTCATTTGATGAATACTTATCTATTTCTGTAGCGCTAAGAGTTACTATATTTTTAATATCTGCGTTAAAGTTTATGTCAATTTCTGAAAGTACGTTTGAGGATTTTATGTAAATCTTTGGTACAGCTACTATGTAAATATCTCTGTAAATACCACCGTAATTTTTAGGATAGTTTGCAGTATTTTTTAAAGGGATAGTGCGTGAAGCATCAAGAGTATTATCAATTTTAACTTCTATAATATTGCCGGATTCTTTTATTAAGCCATCAGCAATTGGAGAGGAAAATGGTGTGAAACCGCCTTCATGCTTTACAATAAAGCTGCCATTTATCTTAATTTCTGCCTGGTAGTTTATTCCATCGCAGCAGATTATATAATTCCAATCATTGGGTGACTCAAGTCCTGTACCAAACATTCTTGAAACCGAGACCTTACCTTTAAAATCGTAACAAAAGGGGACGGTGACTTGCGAAGCGTTGTTCTGCTGAGAAGAAAAATCCCACTGACCATTTAAATTAATCAGCTTTCTTAGTTCATTTTGTAAATTATTCTGGAAAGTTTCGGGTATATCAGGGGAATTACGGGTTATAAGCCTGTTTTGGGGATAAATATTCATGCATAATATCATGCTTAGCCATACAAATATCTGTCCGAAGGATGCTGTGCATAAATAACGGGACGCTATCTTTATCAAATGAAATATGCTGGTAGAATTTGGGAATTATTAAAAAATTTTACTCCAAAGGAGTCCCTTCGGGACAAATATATCAATAATTGAGAGGAAAATAAAGGGAATTGGTAAGAATTGAGTATTTCGAAATCAAAAAACTCAACCAACTATCAAAATGTAATAGTCAAGCGAATTTCATGAATTTACACGAATTGAATTAATGTAATATAATCAACACAACATTTTAAAGTAATTTGTGGCTTGAATTATTTACAAAAACTTTTCCCGTTCTTCAGGGGTTGGAATTCTGCACGCATCTTTCTTTCCAAACCATTTATAACGGTACCTTGCAATAATATAATAAAATATATTCCTTATAAATGGCGGAACAATAATTAATGGATATATAATATTGTAAGGGAATCCCATAAACCTTGCGATATTTAATGCCGCTGAAGATTTTTTGTAATACCTGTTAGCATCAATTAATATAATTGATTCGATATTTTCATGGTCAATGTTAAATTTTTGCTGAAGCTTTATTCCTTCATCAGATTGCAGAGCGGCAAATCGGAATTTATCGTGTTTATCACGTGACATAATATAATTAACAGAGTTGTTACAGAAATTACATACTCCATCAAACAAAATTATATACTTATAATTTAAGGGCTTATTCATTAAAAATTTCTATAAATTCCAAGTTCATTAATTTCTATAAATTTGGAATTGTTAAACGATTCTATAATAACTGAAAAATTGTTTTCGAAAATAGAAAGCAGTGTATTATTTGAAATATTACCTGTTGTAATAAGTAATAGTTTATAAGGTTTGTGATTTATTCGGATATCATTTTCAAAATCAAGGTCTTTGGATATGACAATCTTTTTTTCCTTTAATGAAAGTTCATTAATGAAATTATCACTAGTTTTATTACTTTGGGGAAGCTGGGAAGTATGAATTGAATTGTGTCCTCGAGTATTCAGAAATTCTGAAAGACTTATAGGAAGCATAGCGTCAACTATAAAATCCATAAAAATTATCTACTGATTTGCCTGAAATTTATGGTAAATGAATTCTTTAGTTTTTACTAAATTTGAAGCAAATACCAAGCAAGCGTATATGTCTTCAATTTCCAAATCACTATAATCTTTCAGAATTTCGTTATGTGTCATTCCTGATGACATTAATTCTAGTATATTTTCAACAGGATATCTTAAATTTCTAATAACAGGTTTACCATGACATATATCAGGATTTATTGTTATTCTGTTTAATAGTTCAAGTTCGTTTTTACTCATAATATAAATATAATAATATTTTCAGGTAATTTATAACCTTTTTTAAATCCAATTAATATCAAAAAAAAATCTGAAAATAATTTAAATTTTTATAGAGTTAACCTATAATACATCCAATCCGATAGAGGTTTTGCGCCTATCTTGTTGTAGAATGCAATTGCGTCAATATTCCAGTCAAGTACGCTCCACTCAACCCTTCCGCATCCCTGGTCATTTGCAATTTCAAGCAGTATATCAAAAAAGAGTTTTCCTATTCCGGTATTGCGCTTTGATTGCGTTATAAATATATCTTCTAAAAACAGAGTTCTCTTAGCAAGGAAAGATGAATATGAATGGAAATATATGGCATACCCAAGAATTTCTTTTCCTTCTTTTGCAACAAGCATATTAAGGAAAGGTTTTTTCCCGAAGGTATCTTTATACAGCCTTTTTGCAGCAATATCATCTGGTGCAGCAAGTTTTTCATACGAAGCAAGCTCTCTAATAAGAACCAGAATTTTATCAAAATCGCCTTTTTTAGCCTTTTTTATCTTAATTTTTGGTTCTTTATTTTCTTTATTTTCTTTGTTTTCTTTGTTTTCTTTGTTTTCTTTGTTTTCTTTGTTTTCTTTGTTTTCTT
>JAYTUN010000202.1:0-15159 GCA_043744495.1 Ignavibacteria bacterium | reverse complement strand
AAAAAGTTTGGTGTAAAGAATTTATTGATCACAAATGCTGCCGGTGGTATCAATGAGAATTTCTGTGAAGGTGACCTTATGCTGATAATCTCTCATATCAATTTTATAGAAAAACTGAAGTTACCGCCAGTTTCAATAAAATACAGCTTACCACTTCATGATAAATTCAGGGAAGCATGTAAAACTGCAAAAGTAAATCTTCACGAAGGAACTTACGGCTGTTATTCCGGTCCAACTTACGAGACTAAAGCGGAGATAAGATCCCAAAAGAAAATTGGACTCGATGCTGCAGGTATGTCAACTATCCCCGAAGTGTTTGATGCAAATTTCAATAACATTAATGTTATTGCAATATCTTTAATTACAAACCTGTTAAAGGAAAATTCTGTAACAGTTACATCACATGATGAGGTATTAAACACTGCAAAAATTGCATCAACACACCTGAATAAAGTCCTTCCAGTATTCATTTCAGAATTGAATTAATGCTAATTTCTGCTTAAATTTAAAGATATTACTGAAAATTCCGAGCTAGTTTAACTTTAAATTTTTAATCAATTTTGCATATTAGTGGCAGCACAAAAGCTGAATCCCGGCGCATCGTATGTTAATGACCTCAGACGAGTAAAGAAACAGAATAACAAATATTAATTTTATACATATTAAATATATAGATGGCTAACGAAAAAATTATTCCTGTTAGTATTGAACAGGAAATGCAGAACTCTTACCTCGATTATTCTATGAGCGTAATTGTTTCCCGCGCTTTACCTGATGTAAGAGACGGACTAAAACCCGTGCACCGCAGAGTGTTATACGGTATGAATGAGCTTGGTCTTCAGCCTAATCGTACATATAAGAAATCCGCAAGGGTAGTGGGAGACGTGCTTGGTAAATATCACCCACATGGTGATAAAGCGATTTATGATACAATTGTGCGTATGGTACAGGATTTTTCGTTGCGTTACCCATTGGTTGACGGGCAGGGTAATTTTGGCTCTGTTGATGGCGACTCACCCGCAGCTATGCGTTATACCGAAGTAAGGCTTGCAAAGATATCAAGCAATATTCTTGCCGATCTTGATAAGAATACGGTTGATTTTATTCCAAACTACGATGATACAACTACAGAGCCATCTGTACTTCCTACAATACTTCCAAACCTGCTTGTAAACGGTTCCAGCGGTATTGCAGTTGGTATGGCAACAAACATACCGCCGCATAATTTGACTGAGGTAGTTGAGGGGCTGATAGCGCTTATTAAAGATCCTGCTTTAACAATTGAAAAGATAATGAAGCACATTAAAGCTCCTGATTTCCCGACAGCCGGTATTATTTGGGGATTTGAAGGAGTTAAATCTGCTTACACAACAGGCAGAGGGAAAATAATTATCCGCGCAAAAGCAAGGATAGAAGTTGCGAAAAACGACAGAGAAACTATCATTATTTCCGAGCTGCCATACCAGGTAAATAAAGCGAATTTAATAGAAAATATTGCTCACTTAGTACGTGATAAAAAGATAGAAGACATCTCAGATGTAAGGGATGAATCAGATAAAGACGGATTAAGAGTTGTAATAGAAGTTAAACGCGGCGGCGCTGCAAATGTTATTCTGAACAATCTTTTCAAGCACACCCAAATGCAGGTTACTTTTGGGGTGATACTGCTTGCGATTGTTGACGGCATTCCAAGAGTGCTGAACCTTAAAGATATGATGGAAAGTTTTATAAAGCACAGGCTGAATGTAATTATCCGCAGGACGAAGTTCGATCTTGATGCTGCCGAAAAACGCGCGCATATCTTAGAAGGCTATATGATAGCGCTTGATAACATTGATGAAGTTATCGAAGTTATCAAAAAATCGAAGGATGTGCCAACTGCACAGGAAAGATTGATGAAGCGCTTTAAGCTTTCTGAAATTCAGGCGAAAGCTATTCTTGAAATGAGGCTGCAGCGATTAACCGGACTTGAACGCAAGAAAATTGAAGAAGAATATAAAGAGCTTCTAAAACTTATCGAAAAGCTTAAAAGAATCCTTGCAAGTGATGCGTTAAGACGCGAAATTTTGACCGATGAATTAAAGCTGCTTAAGGAAACTTATG
Source organism: Ignavibacteria bacterium (assembly GCA_043744495.1). GTDB lineage: Bacteria > Bacteroidota > Ignavibacteria > Tepidaquicellales > OLB5 > OLB5. Next base: position 13,056 of record JAYTUN010000202.1, on the reverse strand, counting down.
GCGATGAAAGACGAACTGAAATAGTTTATAATGCTGTTAAGATAAGTGATGAAGAATTCATTAAGGAATTTATAAAAGAAGAAGATGTTGTTATCACTATCAGCCACAGTGGTTATATTAAACGAACTCCGGTGAGCGGTTACCGCAGGCAGTCTCGAGGCGGCAAAGGAATGATAGGAGCAACTACACGAGAGGATGATTTCATCGAACACATGTTCGTGGCTTCAACGCATAACCATTTAATGTTCTTTACCGATCTTGGTAAATGCTATATGCTTAAAGTTCATGAAATTCAGGAAGCATCAAGGACAGCTAAGGGTTACTCGGTTGCTAATTATATCGGCAAAAATAAAGAAGAGGAAATTACCGCAATACTTAATGTTAAGGATTTCAGTGAGGATATGTTCATCACAATGGTAACTAAACGGGGCGTGATGAAGAAGACAGATCTGGCTAACTTTGAAAATACACGCAAAGGCGGTATCATTGCAATAGGTCTTGGTAAAGATGATAAATTAATTGATGTTCAGCTTACTAACGGAAAGCAGGAAATACTTATTGGAACACACGGCGGTATGGCTATCAGGTTCAATGAAAGCGATATACGCTCAATGGGCAGAACTGCCGCAGGGGTGAGGGCTATCAGACTGGATAAGAAGGATTATGTGGTTGGACTTGTTGCAGTAAAGCGTCCGGGAACAACTATTCTTGTTGTTACCGATAAAGGTTATGGTAAGAGAAGTGAACTGCAGGATTACAGGATGACAAGGCGCGGAGGTAAAGGCGTTATCACAATGAAATCAAGCGATAAGAACGGAAGCGTAATTTCAATCAGAGAAGTTGTTGATAATGATGACCTGATGATAATTACAACAAAAGGTATTATGATAAGGCAGAATCTTGGCGAAATCAGAGTAATGGGGAGAAATACACAGGGCGTAAGGCTCATTAAACTGCACGAAGGCGATTCAATTTCAGCAGTTGCAAGCGTTGTTGGCGAAGATGATGAAGTAGAGTAGAATTAAAATATAAAATGTAATAACCTCAGCATTTAGGCTGGGGTTATGAAGGTAAACTTTCCGGACTTTAGTCCTGATATGAAAACAAAAAAATATAAAAAAGAAGATTTAATGTTCTTTTCAAAAGAAAACATAAATATTCTTAATAAATATTTTAAAAATTATAACTACAATAACCTTTATAATAATGATGTACTCTACAACGCCTGTGTTAGGAGAACGAATATTATCTGTAGGCTTTTATTAAAATCAAAGTATTACTTAAAAGAATCTTTTGACGGAAATGAAATTATCTATTTTGCAAATTTATTAAATTTGCTTAAAGATTTTACAAGATTTCATTTTGCAGATGTTTGGTATTTTGTTTATACAAAACTTCCTGATATAGAAATTAAATTAAAGAGGCTATGATTGACTTACGAAGTGATACAGTTACCAAACCCTCCAAAGCGATGCGAGAAGCAATAGCTTGGGCGGAAGTTGGCGATGATGTATGGGGAGATGACCCAACAGTAAATAATCTTCAGGAAAAATGTAAAGAGCTGACCGGTAAACCGGCGGCTCTTTTTGTTACCTCCGGGTGTATGGGTAACCAGCTTGCAATTAAATGCCATACAAATCCAGCAGAAGAAATAATTGCTGAGTGGGATTCCCACATAGTAAAATATGAAATTGCCGCACCTTCATTCATTTCAGGTGTGCAGGTTATGCCCTTAAAAAGCAGCAGGGGAGTTATGGATGTTGAAGAAGTTAAAGCTCACATAAGACCCGATTGGTATCATTACCCCAAAACCTCGCTTGTGTGCATTGAAAATACACACAAGCGCGCTGGAGGCACTATATATCCCTTAGATGAAATTAAAAAGATAAGTAAAGTCTGCAAAGATAACAGCCTGAAATTGCATTTAGACGGTGCAAGGATATTTAATGCTTCGGTTGAATCAGGGGTTAGTATTAAGGAGTATTCATCGCATGTTGATTCAATTACATTTTGCTTTTCAAAAGGCTTGGGTGCTCCGATTGGCTCCATTTTATGCGGGGATGAGGAATTTATCATTAAAGCACACAAGTTCCGCAAAATACTTGGCGGCGGGATGAGGCAGGCAGGAATTATAGCATCTGGGGCTATATATGCTTTGGATAATAATGTAACCAGACTTAAGGATGACCATAAAAATGCCAGACATTTTGCAGAAGGAATATCAAATCTTCCGTTTGTTGATATAGATATGGATTTAGTTCAGACTAATATCGTTATTTTCAAAACGAAAAAAGATGCTTTTAAATTAAGAGAAAACTGCGAGCAAAAAGGACTGTTAGTTTCCAATGACAGAACAGAATTAATGTGTGCAGTATTTCACATGGATGTAAGTGAAAACGAGACGCAGCATGCGATAGATATATTTAAGACATTGTAAATTAGAATTATTTTTCGCAGAGTCCCAAAAAGCGGGAGACTCTGCTGAGACGATGAACTCTGAATGGACGATCAATTTAATTTTGGAATGCACTGACTATGTCAGTGCAAAATTAGTGCATCAACACAGTTGATGCACTCCTAAGAAAATATTTGATATGGATCTAAATAAATCAAAATACAAACATAAATTCCAGCTGAGAGTGCGTAACTTCCAGGTGGATTCGCAGGGCATTGTTCACAATGCAATATATCTTGAGTACTGCGAAATAGGCAGGGTAGAGTATGTCCGCAACCTTGGCATACAGCTATTGCCAACAGGAATATTTGATGATGGAATTAAGATAAATGTTAAGCGTAATGAGATAAATTACGAATCACCCGCAATGGTTGATGACCAGCTTGATATTTACACACGCATAACATACATAAAAAATTCCAGCTTTTGCTTTGAGCATTTGATATTTCATACTAATACGGGGAGATTGCTTGTTACGCAAAAATCCGTGCAGGTAAACCTGAATGCTGATACTAATAAACCCGAAAGATTACCGGACCACCTTAGAAAAATCATTACAGATTTTGAAGGTGATGATGTAGAAATAATTAACTAAATTGCGTTATGATAAAAGATATTAAATTGTGGGATGAGTTTGAAAAAGAATTGAATTCAAATGAGAAACCCGATTTTGAAAAGAATTTAAAGCTTTTTCATAAAATGAAACTAATATCAAGTTCTTTCAAAAGAAAATCAGATAATGACCTGTTAAACGGTATTGAAACAAAAATAAGAATAGCAAAATACCTGAATAAACCCAAATGAAATCATTCCCACTGCTTGAAAAAATAGCAACCGCTTTAATAAAAAATAATATAGATTATATGGTAATTGGCGGACAGGCCATTTTGCTTTATGGCAATCCCAGATTTACAAATGATATTGATATTGTATTAGACTCGGATGTTAGCAAGTTGAATTTAATTAAAGAAATATGTGAGGAAAATGAACTAATTAGATTAAATGATGATAAATTTACAATGAAAACAAATGTAGTGCCTGTTTACGATAAAAAAGAAGATTACAGAATTGATCTTATGTTTTCTTTTACTGAATTTGAAAAAAATGCTATATCAAGAGCGCAAAATGTTTTAATTGATAAGACAAATGTCAAATATGCTTCTATTGAAGATGTTATTATTATGAAATTATTTGCATCAAGGGCTATTGATCTTGAAGATGTGAAAATCGTTTTAATGAAAAATCATGATATAGATAAAAATTATATAACCGAATGGCTTAAAAGATTTGATGAAACACCAGACTCAGACTTGCTTAATAAATTTAATTCAATTATTGAAAATCTTTAATGTAAATTTCTTTTACTTCCCTTTTTTAAACGCATCCTTAAGCGAATCCTTAATCATCTTTCTGCCCTTTGCTCCACCAAAATTAATTGTGATCGTACCCTGGTGTGTTAAACCTAAGTCCTGATGATTGTAGAATCCATAATCAAGCTCAAATATAGAATAGTAAAATCCCACCCCGCCTGAAAATCTTGTAGGTTCAGTTCCAATTCCGGCTCTCAAGTTAACCATATCGTACAATGAATATTCAATGCCTGCTTTAACTGATGTTGTATATCTTGTATCTTTTTCTATATCAAGAACAAAGTTCACGTCATTTCTTGGCTGGATAGAAATACCGGTTCTGTAAACCTGCGGCAGCTTATCATTCTGTGTGCCTATTTTGGGTCGGTTAAGATTAAATGCCGCAAACCCCCACCTCAAAAATTCCGTTAAGTAAGCAAGTCCGCCAATATCAATTCCAAATGTTGATGCAGAGCCATAGTTCTGTATCTTCAGATTGTAATAATTTATATTAGCTCCATAAAATATTTTCTTTTTGTAATTATTCGAGTAAGAAGCGGTAATTGTGATCTCTTTATACAGCTCAAAACCATAAGTCTTAACAGATAAACCGAAAGCACCGAATTTTGTTGGCTCAACATAATTCACTGAACCGTTGGCAAGTTCCTTTAATCCAAATGGAGCAGGTGAGTAAAATATGGATATTTCCCTGAAAGGTAATTGTGATATGCCTGCGGGGTTGTAATAAATTGCATTGGAATTATTCGCAAGCGAAGTAAACGCTCCGCCCAGCGCAATTGGTTTTGCTCCAATATCAATTAATTCAAATTGAGAAAAAGAAATACGGAACAAAACTACTGATAAAACTATTATAAATTTTAGGCTGATCTTCATTTGTATAAATTAATGCTTTGGAATAATAATACCAAAAAGACGCTAAAATAGCGTGGATTGATTATTTTAGCTCATTTGATTAACTTTAAATGTAAAAATATGAATTATTTGTCGAAAATGCAAAAAATATCGGAAAAAATATGCATCTTTTTTGCATTATTTTTAGCCCCTGCGTTTACAATTCCGCTTTCAGCACAGGAGCTTGATGCAAAAGTTGATGTTGACTTAACAGCAATTAATATTGATATCAGGGACAGGCTTTCTAACTTCAAACTTGACGTGCAGAATTACCTTAATAAAACAAGGTTCACCGATGAAAATATAGTGAATGATGTAAGAGGTAAGCCATATAAAATAAAATGTAACTTCCAGTTCTTTTTCCGTAATGCTACCGGTATTGATAGCTACGAAGCGCAAATGGTTGTGAGTGTGCAGAGAAATATTTATAAGACTGATAAATTCACTACAGTTTTCAGGGTAAAAGATGAAAACTGGGCTTTTAACTATGTTAAGGGACAGAATTTTTATCACGATGATCTGAAATACAGTAACCTCACAAGCTTTCTTGATTACTATGCTTACATGATAGTAGGCTCTGATGATGATTCATGGGAACCCTCGCTTGGAACAGTAAGATTCCAAAAGGCACAGAACATAGTTAACCTCGCAATTGCCAACAGCGATGGAAAAGGTTGGGTTGATAACTCAAGCTTAAAACAGTCACGTAGCGTTTATCCTTCTGAACTGCTTAATTCAAAGTATGATAATTTCCGCAAAGCAGTATGGATATATCATTTTGCGGGAATGGATTCTTTGCAGTACAACAAGAAACAGGCATTGGAAAGAATAGCCGAATCGCTTCAGATGATAGGTAAGGTTAAAAAAACAGAGATACGTTCTTTTTCTATAAAACAGTTCTTCGAAGCTAAGTACCTTGAAATTTCTGCGACGCTGGTGGACTATTATGATAAATCAATTTACAGGAAGCTGATGGAATATGACCCTGACCATTCATCAACTTATGAAGAATATGGTAAAAAGTGAAGTGGATAAATAAACGCACTGATATATGCAGTAATGATAAATGCAGCAATAATAATTTTAAAATATATCTAAAGGAGAACATGAAGGCAAACAATATTTGTAAACGATCGGTTTTAGCTTTGCTGCTGGTATGTTTTATTGCATCAGGCTCTTATGCAGGTGATAGGTACAGCCGGGTTGACAGCAAAAATTCAACGCAGTATTCTAAGGAAACCGAAAAGCTGCTTGCAAAACGTAACGCTCTATTCAGTCTTGATGCTGATATAAAGGTTGGAGTCGGAATTTCCAACACAAATTTCGAACTGAATAAACCCGTTACAACAGATCAGCTTTCATCTACAAAATCCAAAGTTGGACCTACAGTTGGAGCGACACTCACGCTTAATTTCTTAGGTTTTGGTTTTAGTACTGGTTTTCTGTATGGTAATAAGGGATATGAAAGTCCAAACGGAACTAAGAATAATCTGAATTATTTAAATATCCCGTTACTAATGTACTTTGATTTTAATGTGGGCGAGAAAGTAAGAGTTGAAGGCAATTTTGGACCTTATTTTGGTCTGCTTATGTCTCAGGATGTTAACCCCGAATACAAAGTTAAAAACTTTGACCTTGGATTAACTGCCAACCTGCAGTTTGCATATATGTTCAATAAATATATGGGAGTATTACTTGGAAGTAATTATGAATACGGCGGACTTAATAACCTTGGGAATAACGAATTAGTTAAAAAAATTACAACATCTACAATTAATATCTATACGGGATTAAAATTTGAGTTATAAATTATTATTTTAACGAAATTTATTATAAACAAACTAAAGGAAAAAACATGCTTAGTATTTCAAAAATTAAGGTTTCATATTTTTTAGCATTTATAGCAATTTTATTATTTTCATTTTCTATTTTAAATGGGTGCGATGATTCAGGAAATGTTTTAACACCAACTTCTGATTCAGGCGTTGTGCATTTTGATAGTATCGTTGTTCAGGAAAAATTTGGAAATAATTCTTGCGGTATAAATTTATATAACGGAACAACTGTTTTAAGAGATAGTGCTTCGAAAGATGCCGAATTGTCTGATTCAAATAGTACTGGTTATAACTTCTTTTTAAATTCTGGTGGCGCTTATTTAGACCAATTAAGTGCTTTAGGATATATTACCAGATTTAATAGAATTTATTCTTCAATGACAAAGGCTCAATTTGACACTGTTACTGTAATACCGGCAGGTATTTTAGACTCTACAGATTTTACCGAATTTAATACTCATGCAGATGGTGCTTGGGGTTATTTTAATGCTCCAATGAATTTAACCGATTCCAAACCTGTGTATTCTTTCTGGTTAAAACAGAAATCATCGGATTTTATAGGAAGAAATATTTACGGAATAATAATACCAAGAGTAGCAATAGATGATACCCCTGGTGTAGTAGGGGGATTCAGAATGTCATTTGAAGTAAGAATTAACACTAAGGGATATAATTACTTTAAACATTCCACACACTAAAAAATAAACTAACTATTATCGCAAAGGCGTCCCGGGTTCTCGGGACGCCTTTTTTATTGCTCAGATTTATTTTTGTGAATATCAGTAAAATAAAGGTCAGTAGAAATAATTGCCATTTTTATGCTCATTAGCTCAGTGTATTCTTTATCAAAACCACCTGCGGAACATTTAGTTCTGAAATATTCTTTTTGCTTTGTGAACATTGAGTTAAAATTCCGCTCAATATAAGGCAGCTTTAAAAATTCCTTGTAATCCAAAACTATCATGATTGTTTGTTTCCCAAAATTAACAATAATCCGTTAAGTAAATATTAATTTTACATTAAATATTTTTATTTATCGTTAGGGATGTTAAAGTATTGTTAATATCATATTGTATGCCTTTCTTTGTAGTGCATCAACTTTGTTGATGCTTTGCGCTGACAACATAAAGTCAGGTAGTCAATTAATTCCAAAGAAAAGCTTCTTCGCATTTTCCGTTGTTATCTTCCCCAATTCATCAACAGATATTCCTTTGAGTTCTGCGATCTTAGCCGCTGTATGCTTTATATATGCAGGCTCATTCCGTTTGCCTCGGTAGGGAACAGGGGGCAGGTATGGGGTATCAGTTTCAAGCAGCAAATGTTCAATTGGAGTATTCTTCACAATATTATATGCAATATATGTACCTTCGTTAGGCTTGTATGTTATGTTGCCTGTGAAAGAGATGTAAAAGCCCATTTCAACGCATTCCTTTGCTTCCTCAACACCAGCGCTGAATGAATGAAACTGTCCCTTTAGCTTACCATTATCATATTCTTCTTTAACAATTTTCATTAGGTCATCAGTTGATTGCCTGTTATGAATTATAACCGGTAAATTACACCTTTTAGCTATCCTTATTTGCTCGGTTAATACCATAATTTCTAACTCTCTATCATAAGGCTCCCAATAGTAATCCAGACCTATTTCGCCAATTGCTACTACCTTGTTTTCTTTTGCAAGCTCTTCAATTTTGGGTAAGTGTGATTCATCAAAGTCCTTTAACTCTGTGGGGTGAATACCTACTGCGGCATACAGCATCTTATACTTTTGTACGAGCTCAACAATTTCAGTTGAAGTTTGGTAGGTAGTTGCGGGTACAATAATTGCTTCAACGCCTGAATCCTCAGCGCGTCTTAAAACATCTTCTATATCCGAAGGATGCTTCGCATTATTTAAAATATTAGGGTAATTTAAATGTGCGTGTGTATCTATAAACATATATATTTTTGGAGTGCGAAGTTTATTTATTCAATTATTTGTAGAGACGACTCGCTGAGTCGTCTTAAATTCAGTGGTACCTTATTATTGTGAGACGTTCCGGCGGAACGTCTCTACAAAAAGCGAACATTTTACAAATTGCTTTCCTCACATGAGAACTGATCAGGTAGTCGGGTTGTATCCTGTAGAGACGACTCGGCGAGTCGTCTCATTATTAGGAATAAGAATGTTCCTAAATTGAGAAAGTAAAATGAGGTCGCAAATTACTCTTCCCAAATCTGGCTTTTATCTTCAATGATAATTTGTTTTTTCCCTTTATATTCTGTCAGCTTTCCTTTTACATAAAGATAATACCCTTTCGGGTCTGCAAGCTTTAGTTCTTTCATCAAATCATAATGCTCCTGAAAAAATACTAAATCTATTGCATCATCGTTATTAATTTCTATCTTTGCTATGTGCGGATTATTATCAGTAACTACCCTTGCAATACTGCCAAATATTATTATCGTATCACCGATATGTGATGCCAGCTTGTTAAAATCGCTTTGGTCAAGCATATTGTAATAACCCGGTTTGCCTGCATATTCGGTTTCAAATCGTTTTATCTGCTCTGCACGTTTATCCCACCACAGGAGCCTTTCATTGTAATCGGGGTAACATAATTCCTTTCCGCTCCAGATGCCAAGCTTGTTATCCTGAGCGTACTTCTGTGCCGCTTTAAACTCCTTATCAAACCTCGCAGTATATCCGTACTTACTGAAATAAGGAGAGTAACCCTGTTTAACACACTCTATATTATAATTAAATTCAGTGTCATCTTCCTTAATGCCAATGATATATACAAGGTAACGGTTGAACATATCAATTACACGCTTATAATCATCAACTTCAAGCCTGACCTTTACTACATCTTTGAATAATTTTTTTGTCCATTGCCATGTATCATAGCCGTAAGGCGATTCAATCTTAGCGGGCTTGCTTGATGAATCTTTTTTATGCGCATAATACTCCAGCCAATATGATGAAATATCATTTACCTTCATCTCAGCATCAGCATCCTTAAAGGTCTCCTCAGTATCTATACCCATTAAGCGGGTTGATTTATCCAGTCCCTCAAAGCGGAATGTATCGCCATCAAGTATTTTAGCAACGGTGAAGTCACCTATTACAAATTCCTGCTGAGCATAGGCTGATTGCTCCGTAAGGAATCCTGTGGACATTCCCAGCAACAGAAGTAAAATTATTTTAAAAATATTTATTCTTCTCATAAAGGTAAATTAACATTAATTATTATTATTTATAAGGTATGAAAACATATTGTCATACCCTCGAATTGCCTCAAAATAAAAGTAACCCAAATGGGTTGACAAAGAGGGTCGTTGCCTCATATTATATGTAACCGTAGAAAAACTAAAAAAAAGTTACATAAATGAGCAAAAGATCAAGAAATGAGTATCTTTCAGAAATCAGATTACGTTACAGAGTAGCGGATAAATGTGAGAAAAAGAAAATATTAGATGAGTTTTGTGAGGTATGCTCCGAAGGAGCCCCTTTGGGGCAGTTACAACAGAAAATATGCAATAAGGGTATTAAATAAGGGACTTGATTCTAAAAGCGCAAATAATCAGGTTTTGGTATGAGAAAAAGTTTAACATAAAGTTAGAATTCACTCAAAAAAACCTACAACTATATATATCATATTTTTAAGTCTATATAAAACATTAACTTATCTAAATTCAAGTAGGGTTTTTAATTGCATTTTTCAAATAAAATTGGCTTTATTTTAATGTTTTTACCATATATTATTGATGTAAATTATTACTTAAAACGATACAGGTCATATGTATTTATGGTATAATTAAAAAAAATATGAAACCCCAATTTGAACATCCCGTTTGTGATGAATGCCGCTCATGGTTAGGCAATGTCTTTTGCTCTCTTACCACTGCGCAGGCAAATGAAATGGATTCTGAGAAGAATTGCAGTATCTATAAAAAAGGGCAGATAATCTTTAACGAAGGCAATAAACCTGCAGGTGTTTTTTGTGTTAATAAAGGTAAAATAAAAATTTACCAGACCGGTGAAGAAGGCAAAGAGCAGATATTAAGGCTGGCAAAAGAAGGCGATGTACTTGGTTACCGTTCATTAATTAGCGGTGAAGCGTATTCAGGAACTGCTGCTGTTATGGAAGATGCTACTGTTTGCTTTATTCCCAAAAGAACTTTCTTTGATTTCCTTCATACCAATTCAGATCTTTCTACTAAAATGATGCAGCTATTATCACATGACTTAAAAGAAGCTGAAGCAAGGCTTACAGCGCTTGCGCAAAAACCGGTACGCGAAAGAATGGCTGAAGCTTTGCTTATGCTGCTTGAGTTTTACGGAACTGATAAAGAAGGTTCAATTAATGCCGTAATTTCAAGAGAAGATATAGCAAATATCGTTGGAACTGCTACGGAGACTACAATTCGTATTCTATCCGATTTTAAAACAGAAAAATTAATTGACCTATTTGGTAAGAAAATTAAGATCAATAACCACCAGGGATTAATAAAAACCGCACATATTTACGATTAGTATTACTAATTTTTCGGATTTTCTGCATTACATGTCATTTTGTATTCCACAACTTTAACCCTATACATCATATATTCAAGCTACATAAATCATATTTTTGTATGACCCAAATCATTGTATAATGCATTGAAAAGGAGCTAATTTTGTTATGAAAATGAATATTTTAACAAAATGGCAACTAACACTGGTTTAGAGGAAATTATCAAAAATTACGGAGAGCTGACACAATTCATTTTTCATAAAAATGACATTCTTTTTAAGGAAAATGATCTGCCTGCTGGATTATACTGTATTGAAACGGGCAGCGTAAAGATATTCAAGGAAGAACATGACGGACAGGAAAGGATCCTGCATCTGGCGACATCCGGAGAAATTCTAGGTCTGCATTCTGTGGTTAATAACCACCCATATACAAATGCGGCAACTGCAATATCCGAAACATTGGTAAGTTTTATTTCTGCACATGATTTTATGAACCTTATAAACTCAAATAACACATACAAGCTTTTGGTCATGAAAAGCCTTTGCTCAAGGATCGACTCAATGGAAAACCATATTGTAAGAATTAGTGAAAAATTGTCTGATGAAAGGTTTGCAGATACTATTTTAGTTCTTATTGATAAATACGGGATGAGTAAATCAAAAGAAATTAATATTCATCTATCTATTGACGAGCTGGCAAGTTATACTTGCACATCCAAGAGCTATATGAAAAAAATTATTACAGAATTCACGCATCGCGGAGTTATAACATATTCCGCCGGATGTATAAAGATATTAAATATGCCTTTGCTTAAAACTACTGCTATGATGAGTGCGAAGGCGATTGCAAACTGAGTTTTCTCTTATTTCCTGGCTTTTAAACTGCGCAAAATTATCCTGCGCAGTTTTTTTATTTTCCAATTTACCATCAATTGAACTTTACAATTAAAAAATTAGCAGTTAATAATAGAAAATAATTTTTGCATATCCATTACGGGAATTGTTTATTATTTTGTGAAATATATTAAAATTATATTTTATGACAACACAAAGAAAATTCACAACTGAAGAAGCAAAATGGGCTGGTGAGCAGTTTGGTATTGACTGGCTGCAATATGACCTGGAACAGTTCAGGATGGGGCTCGAAGTTGAGCTTGAACACGGTATGGCTGATCCCGTTACCAATGTTACCAATGATGACCTTACTATGACGGCTAAAATTGCTCTTGCTCACTTAAAGGAAATACCGGATTATTACACACGGCTTAAAAAAATGGAAACTGAGGCAGAAGCTGAATTAGCTGCCGGGAAAAACAGATAAATTTCAATATTTTCAACAAAATGTAAATGTATTTACCATGAAAAAAATTCTTGTTCCAACCGATTTTTCAGAACCATCATATTTTGGTTTAGATGCAGCAGCTGATTTAGCCCGTAAAACCGGGGCAGTAATGCATTTGATCAATGCCTGTGAAGCATCAAATTATTATTATTCAACTGATCCCCTGGTAATTGCACCACCTGAAGCAATTTTATTCCAGGGAATGAATGATAACCTTAAAAAGATATCAATGGCTAAATTGAATTCACTAAAAAAAAGTAAATCACTAAAAGGGATTAAAATAATTACGTTTTGTGATGTAACTTCAAATGCACATAATTCCATAACTGAATATGCTGATAAAATTAAAGCAGATATTATCATTATGGGTTCACACGGTACAGGAAATTTGAAAGATATTATACTGGGCAGTACTGCTGAGCGTGTTGTAAGGATTTCTGCTAAACCGGTAATGGTTATCCCCGTGAAACCATCAAAAGGATTATTCAAAAAGATTGTTTTTGCTTCTGATTTTACCCAGGAATCTTACGGTATCTTCCCGTTTATTCAGAAAATTGCGAAGATAAATTCTGCCCAAATACATTTGCTAAAGATTAATACAATGGTTCAGTTCAACCGTACAATTGATGACAGAAAGAAATTGCAGGATTTCAGTAAGAAGTTCG
>JAYTUN010000201.1:0-3828 GCA_043744495.1 Ignavibacteria bacterium | reverse complement strand
GAACAGATAACAAGTGTTATTGCCATAAGACAAATATAACATTTGTCTGTCCTAAAATGCCAATTTCTATCGTATCATAAATTGTGATACACTACCATCGCAATTACCTGAAATTTTCTTAATTCCGTTTTATGTTTTTCAGTGTAGACTAAAAAGTATACTTACCTGTAAAATTTTAAGCTATGATTAATAAAAGAAATAATTCAGGATATACATTAAACCGCTATTCTTATTATATTTCTTTTAGGTTATTTAATTAGCGCCCATAGCTCAATCGGATAGAGCGACAGCCTTCTAAGCTGTAGGTTACAGGTTCGATTCCTGTTGGGCGCACGAGTTTCTATGGTGAGCGTAGTTCAGTTGGTTAGAACATCAGATTGTGGATCTGAGGGTCGGGGGTTCGAATCCCCTCGCTCACCCCAAATTTTCAGAAATAATGCAGATATTTATCCAATACTCCCTAATTAACTGCTATTTTCATTGATTATTAAAGAGTTTAAAATTATATTTGTTTCTTATCTTTTTTAAGAAATTTCCAAAATTACAGAGGATTAGCTTGAGAAAAAACAGGTTCAGAATTATCTTAACAGCACTATTTTTAGGACTTGCCCTATACTTCCTGTATCCGACATATCAGGATTATGAGTTCAACAAAGATATCAAAAAACTGGCAAATGCACAGGATAGCGCTGCTTTTTTTGATAAATACAGCAATGATATACTAAAAGCCCATGAAAAAAGAATCAAGCTCGGTTTAGACCTCCAGGGCGGTATGTATGTTATCATGGAAGTTGATATAGCAAAGCTTTTATCAGATCTAGCAAAAAAGCAGGATGAAACCCTGAAACAGGCTCTTGCAGCTGCAAGCGAACAAATAATAAATTCAAACGAAGATTTTGTTGAAGTTTTTGAGCAGAAGCTAAAAGAAAAAGGACTTTCTTTAAAAGCATATTATGGCGAAATCAGGGATGATGATTCCAATATAAAAAGTGACCTTAAATCAGAAGTTGAAAATGCTATTGATAGAGCTATACAAGTAATTAGAAACAGGATTGACCAGTATGGTGTATCAGAACCTGTGATCCAGAAAAAAGGTTCAAGCAGGCTTGTTGTTGAGCTTCCCGGTGTTAGCAATGTACAGGAAGTAAGAAAACTTTTGCAGGGTACTGCCCTGCTAGAGTTCAAACTTGTTATTGACCCGCAGATCGCAGTAAAAGTGATGGAAAAAGTAAACACATTCCTTGCAGGCGGTAATCTCGATTCGCTTGTTAAAGCTGATTCATTAAGCAAGATAACAAAAGTTGATACTACAAAGAAAGATACTTCAAAACTTACCGATAAGAATATTAATAAAGATTCAACTACAATATCAAAAACAAAAGATACAACTAAAAAAGATATAACGAAGAAAGATACGACTAAGAAACATTCTAAAAAAGATACTGCTAAGAAGAACACTACTAAAAAAGATTCAATTAAGCCAGGTGATTCAAACATGACAGGCTTGACCGATAGTAACGGTAATCCGGTAGATACTAACCAGCAGATGAGCGATGAAGAGTTCAAGAAAAAGAACCCCTGGTTCTACCTTGTTCGTCCTCAGCAGTTTGAAGACGGATCACTTGCATGGTTTGTACGTGAAACAGATAAATCAAAAGTTTTAAAAATTCTTGAAAGAAAAGAGATACAGGACCTCATACCTACAGATATAAGTTTTGCATTCAGCAACCGTTCGACATTTGTTGATAAAGGCGAAAAGATATATCAATTCTATGTACTTAAAAAAGATCCTGAATTAACCGGAGGTGTAGTAGTTAATGCAAGATCAAACATTGATCCGACAAGTAATTCTGCTGTTGTATATATGGAAATGAACAGTGATGGCTCTGCTGACTGGGCAAGAATAACAGGAGCAAATATCAACAAACAGATTGCTATCGTGCTTGATAATGTTGTTTACTCTGCCCCGGTAGTTAGAAGTAAGATCACAGGAGGAAGTTCACAAATTGAAGGTATGTCTAATATTCAGGAAGCAAAGCTTCTTGAAATTGTACTTAAAGCAGGCGCACTGCCCGCTCCACTTGCAATTATTGAAGAAAGAACAGTGGGACCCTCACTTGGTGAAGATTCAATTCAAAAAGGATTTTATTCATCAATTATTGCTTTAATACTAGTGGCAATATTTATGATTGTATATTACCGATTTGCCGGAAGCGTTGCTGATATAGCACTGGCATTCAATATGATAGTTATAATGGGTGTAATGGCAAGTTTTCAGGCTACTCTTACATTACCCGGTATTGCAGGTATGATACTTTCTATTGGTATGGCTGTTGACTCAAACGTACTTATTTATGAAAGAATACGCGAAGAGCTTGCTGGAGGCAAACCAATTAAAACTGCTATTGATATAGGTTATAAAAAAGCATTTTCAGCTATATTTGATGGACATGTTACTTCTATTATCACAGCAATCATACTTTACCAGTTTGGTACTGGACCTATACAGGGATTTGCACTCACACTTCTTATCGGCTTGATAGCTAACCTTTTTACTGCTATTGTAATGACAAGAATAGTATTTGATATAATGACTGATAAGGGTAAATCCACAATTAATTTTGGATAATTTAGAAAGAATATTTTAAAATGCAATTTTTCCATAATACTAATATTGATTTTTTAGGCAAGAGAAAAATTTTATATCTTGTCTCTACAGCGGTAATAATAATTGGCTTGATAGCTTTTTTTGCCAAAGGGCTTGTAATAGGAATTGATTTTGCCGGAGGCACTGAAGTACTTATCCGCTTTCAAAACAATGTTGAAATTAACAATATCCGTATTGCAATGGACCAATCCGGAATCAGCGGAGCAGAGATAAAGACTTTAGGAGGAGCGAGAGACATTTTAATCAGAACTGCTGAACCGGGAGAAGGAACTTCTGTTAGCGACAAGATAAAAGATGGACTAAAGAAAAACTTGCCCACTAATACTTTTGAGATATTAAAGATTGATAAGGTCGGACCAAAAATTGGTAAAGAATTAACAACTTCTGCAATTTACGCAACAATTTTTTCACTGATAGCAATTCTGATATATCTTGCATTCAGATTTGAATTTATTTATGCGCTCGGTTCTGTTGTAGCGCTGATTCATGATGTTTTGCTTACCCTTGGAGTAGTTGCTTTAACAGGTGCATTATTCCCTTCAATGAATCTAGAATTGAACCAGGGCATGGTTGCTGCATTTTTAACACTAATTGGTTTTTCGGTAAACGATACAGTTGTTGTGTTTGACAGGATAAGGGAGAATATCAAACTCTTTAAAAGCGAAAACATTTTTACTGTAATGAATAAAAGTTTAAATTATACACTGAACAGGACAATCATTACAAACGGCACTGTATTTATAACGGTATTAATTCTGTTAATATTCGGCGGCGAAATAAACAGAAGTTTTGCTTTTACCTTTCTGATAGGTATTATTACCGGAACATATTCATCAATTTACGTAGCCGGAGCATTTGTAGTTGATACAAAGAATTACTTAGATAAGAAACGTTCACCTGCAATACGTAAAGTTGCTATTAATAAAGCATAAGCTTATTCAGGTTTAAGATAAAATTTTAATATTAATAGTATGCCTGCTGAGTCTGTTCTGGGGTTGCAATGGGGTGATGAAGGAAAAGGAAAAATTGTTGATCTTCTTGCCCAAAATGCAGACTATGTTGTAAGATACCATGGAGGGAACAATGCAGGACATACAGTAGTTTTAGGCAAGAAGAAATTTTTCTTTCGCCTTATCCCTTCCGGAATTTTCCACAAAAAA
>JAYTUN010000200.1:0-15280 GCA_043744495.1 Ignavibacteria bacterium | reverse complement strand
TCAGGGCTAAAGCCCTGAATTCAACGTATTTTTAAACCCCCGACATAAATGTCGGGGTTAAAACATATTCCTAAGCGGTCAACTTGAGTTATTTAATTCTTCTAATGGGATATATTTTGAAGCCTGTTTCAAGATACCTCTTAAAGTACCTGTATCAAGTTGTCTATGATTAGGTATTATAAGCATTTGTTTGTTATTCTTGTTAAATCTTCTGATCTTGACATGACTTCCTTTTTTGTAATTATTTCAAATCCAAATTTCGAGAATATTTTTACTACTTCAAATCCTGAAAGTATTTTAAGTTTAGGCATAAATTGGATCAAGCTCAATTGTTACAATCAGGCCGGGGTTCTTTTCAAACCCAAACTCAGAGGGATCTTCGCCATCAAGAAACAACTCAACAGCTTCTTTAAGATTCTCGGTAACTTCATCAAGTGTATTTCCCTGGGTTATTACCGGTATATCAATTGCTTCAGCAATATAACCGCTTTGCTCGCCGCTTTTTATAAAAGCTTTAATCGTTTTTTGAAGTTTCATCTGATTTATTTTATTTTGTGCTATCTGTTACCACTTTATATATTTCTTCGCCATCTTTAACCATGTTATACTTTTCTCTAGCAACTTTTTCAATTTTCTTATCCGAGGTTTTTATATCCTCTATTTCTTTCTGAAGCATTAACGACTTATCCTCTTCAGTCCTTAATTTTTCCTTCAACTGTCTGTTTTCCATTTCAACCTCAACACGCTGTAGTATGCCCTTTTTACCAAATACAGCATACGAAAGTATTGCAAGCAGTATTAACAGGTAAACAAAGAATTTCCTTCTTTGGAATATATACCTCACAATATTTTTACCTAAGCTGTATTCTTTCATTTCTTTTGTCATTCCTGTCCCGCATCAAGTGCAGGATAAACTCCAGCAGGAATCTTTATTAAAAAATTCTTTTGTATTAATTTCAAAGAATATCTATTGCAAAATAACTATTTATTTCTTTAAACTTAACTCAATTATTCTGTTCAATAATCCTGTAAAATCCATGCCTGCAGCCCCTGCTGCCTTGGGTACAAGGCTCAGTTCTGTCATACCGGGCAGTGTATTTACCTCTAAGCAAAAGCTTTCGCCCTTATTGTTTAGCCTGAAATCAACTCTGGAATAAACTTCACAACCAAGCGAGTTATGTGCAATTATCGCTTTTTCCTTTATCAGCTCAGCAAGTTTTTCAGGAAGATCGGCAGGGCAGAAATATTCAGTAAAACCTTTTGTATATTTATGTTCATAATCATAAAATCCGTCCTTGGGCTTTATTTCAACTATCGGTAAAGCCTCATTGCCAAGTATTGCAACTGTCAGCTCTCTGCCTTCTATATATTCTTCCACCATTACATTTGCCGAATATTCAAATGCATCATCCAAAGCTTTACACAACTGAATATCTTCTACATCGGGCTGCACTATTGAAAGTCCGATTGTCGAGCCTTCATCATTCGGTTTAATCACTGCCGGATAACCTATTTCAAGCCTTATGTTCTCATCCACTTTTCGTTCATCACATAAATCTTTTTTTATCATCAGCCATTTTGCAGTTGGTATTTCGTAGTGATTGAACAATATCTTTGAAATATTTTTATCCATTGCCATTGCGCTTGAAGTTACTCCCGAGCCTGTATATTTCACGCCGCGCATTTCAAGCAATGACTGTATCCTGCCATCTTCACCAAACTTACCATGAAGAGCAAGAAATACTATATCAATATTATCAAATATATCAGAATTAATACATTCAATAACTTTTCTGCTGCTGTAACGGTTAAGCTCTTCTGCAGTTGGAAATTCCTTACCTATTGCGGGCGTGTCAAGAAATATTTTTTCTTCTTCAGGCTGTGCGCTTCCGTAAATCGGGTCTATTACCTTGATATTATTCCCTGCATCTCTTAAAGCCTTTGCAATTGCTTTGCCTGTTGCAAGAGCTACGTTTCTTTCGGCTGAAGTTCCGCCTGTTAATACTATGATGCGAAGCATCCTGTGGATATTCAATTTAATAGATGTTTATTTGCTTTTATATGTTGTTTTCTTTAGCTCGTCAAGCTTTTTTAATTGAAGTGGGTTTATTGATTTTGCTCCACCCAAAACTTTTGCGTTGAAGCATATCATTGCATACTGCTCAAGCTTTTCGGTTATAATAAATGCTTCTTCAAGTGTGCTGCCGTATGCAACAAGTCCGTGGTTTGAAAGTATTATAGCATTATGCTCCATCACAAATGGCTCAATGGAAGCGGCTACTTCATCTGTTGAAGGCGTTGCATACTTAGCAAGCGGAATATTTCCGAACTGCAAATAAATTTCTGGCAGTATGTTCCGGGGCAATAATTTTCCCGTAGCTGCAAAAGAAGTAATATAAACCGGATGAGTATGTATAACAGCATTTATATCTTTTCGTTTATTGTAAATATATAAATGAAGCTTTAGTTCCGTTGATAGTTCTCTTTTTCCTGAAAGCTTTTTGCCCTTCAAATCACTCTTGATCAGGTCAGTTTCCTTTATTCTACCTTTATTTGTTTTTGATGCCGTTGAAAGGATGTGATTCTTGCGGGTTCTTACGCTTAGATTTCCATCGTATGCATTTACAAAGCCGCTTGCACTGCATAGTTTTGAAAAGTATATGAGGTCATTTTTTAGTCCCAATTTAATCGATTCCTTTATTTACAGTATTTTTTAAAAGGCAAAAACAATCATACTTTTTTTACTTTTGCCTTTTTATTTTTTACTTACGCATTACATTTTCAAATGCTTAAACATTTTAATAATTGGCTTGGCACTTGACATAATATAAAAATGCAAACTGGGGGCGCCGTTATTAAGCAATTCTTCTGCCTGCTTCGCAGTCCATTTGGCGCCAATTTCCATCACATGCTCATCTTTGGCTTCAAGTATTTCGTTTGAAAGCTCTTCCGGAATGCTGATATAAAAATTCTTGGGTATGTTAAATAAGTGTGATTTTGCAGTAAGCACTTTAAGTCCGGGAATAATTGGAGCATTTATTCCCGCTTCCCTGCACTTTTTTACAAAATCAAAATATACTTTATTATCGTAGAACATCTGGGTAACAACATAATCTCCCCCGCTATCAATCTTTTGCTTAACATGCTCAACTTCAACTTTCATATTAGGCGCTTCAAAATGTTTTTCAGGGTATCCGCTTACGCCTATGCAGAAATTTGTAGGCTTGGCATCAAGCAGGTCATCTTCAAGATACTTTCCGTTATTCATGCTATTCACCTGGTGAATAAGCTCGTATGCAAAACGGTTCTGTGATTTATATTCCGGGATAGGTTTGTGGTATCCAAGGTCATCACCACGAATAGCAAGAACATTCTCTATTCCAAGGTAATTAAGTTCTATCAATGCATCTTCGGTTTCTTCGCGGGTAAAGCCATGGCAAAGTATGTGGGGAACAGTATCAATGATGAAATGATTTTTGATAGCTACACTTATTCCAATTGTACCGGGTCTTTTACGAATAACTTTTTTCTGTATGCCCTGCGGTGTTTCCCTGTATTCAACCTCAGATGCGTGTGAAGTAACATCGATGAATGGCGGCTCATACTTCATGATATCACCAATCACTCCAAAAAGCTGGCTTATATCACCACCCCGCTTTGGAGGTATTACCTCAAAACTTATCATTGGCTTATGCTTACTAGCAGCTTTATCTAAATGTTCTATTACTTTCATTCAAATCCTGAACGCAGTGAAGGATCTATTCATTTCTTCTTCTCTGCAAACTTTTATATTTTTGTTGTTACTGAAATTAATCTATATTTGTTAAACAATTCAGTATCACACCCCCATGCGTTCCGCTTGGCAGGCAGTCTTAACCTTCTGTTAAAACAGACAGGTCGGTGAAGCCACCACTCTTGTCTATGACCCCTTCGGGGAGAGGGGAATATATAAAGTTAACCGTTACTGCTTAAAAGCCGGAGTTATATTATTAGCTTTATTGCCCGTCAAATTCTGCTTTGTGCCTTTTTCAACATCAATTATCCATACGCTTGATACAGTTTCGCCCTGGCTGTCAAAGGTAATTTTTTTGCTGTCGCCAGACCAGTCATATTCAATAACATTCCCAGTTTCACTTGTCAATTGCCTTACACTGCTTCCGTCAGCCTTAACAATATATATCTGGAACTTCCCTGCTTTATCTGAAACATATGCGAGATACTTGCCATCAGGTGACCATTTTGGATTGTATGAGCTTCCGCTTGATGAAATGACTTTTACATTCTTACCTTTATCATCACATACCTTAAGCGTACCTTTATAATTAATATCAAACGATGAAAATGCTATCTTCTTATCATCTGGTGAAAACGTTCCGTAAATTTCTGCGTCTTTAGTTGAAACAATTACTTTCTGCGCGTTATCTGTTGTATCGGTAAGTGTTAATACTACCAGATCAAAGTTCTGTGTTTCGCTTGATGAATAAACTACACGCTGCCCGTCATGAGAAAAATCAGCATGTGTTGCAAGACTTCCATCACTGATAGAAAACGATTCGCCTGAAGCCATATCCATTATATAGATAGCATTGCTCTCTTCTTTTTCAGATCGGTACATCAGCATGGAACCGTCTGCGGAGAACACCGGGTCAAGTCCGCCATCAATAAAAATCGGAAAGCGGAATGTTGATGTATCATCTATATCTACCATATAAAGATAGTCAGATATCCTGTTTGTGGCGCAGAAAAGTATCTTATTGGTTTTGGGTATAAATTTCGGGGAGTAACAGTCAAGATCAAGGACGCTTACCTGTTTAACATTATCGCCATCTTCATCCATTACAAAGATCTGCTGCTGATCATTATTGGTTGCATCACTCGAAAATGCGATAAGCTTCTTTTGTGAGTATATGCCAATGACGGTAATTAATATAATTAATGCGGAAAGAAGGAATTTTTTCATTAAAATGAGCCTATAAATCTATTAAATTTTTATATAATCTGCAATTTTACCCAATTTTTCTCACTCTTTCAAGGAACTAATTTTCCTTGAAACAGCATCTATTTATTAGTAATTTACTTAGATATACAGCAACAAATTGAAATTTTATCACCGGTTTATTGATTATATAGTTAAACCATGTTTTTCAAGAAATATCTACTTTATTGAACAATAATATTATTAATAGCTCTTTATTTATAGGATTTTTCCTGAGGCAATTACCAGTATTTTTGTTACTTACAGCAGTAATCTGTATCAGGATTAATGGACAAACAACGACTAAGAGCAACCTTGTAATATTTGAACAGGAAATCTCAGGTGAGCTTGAAAAGTTCTTTTACTTTCCCGAAATAAACAGGGAGCTTAAATTTGTTTTTTGGGTAAGCTCATCCAAAAAAAACAAAGAAGAAAAAAAGTTCATTGAATCGGTTATAAGGAAAACCGCTGAGAATAACAAACTAAAATACTCCTTTGCTAAGAATGAAAATTTAGAATCGCCCGATAGCATCTACAATAAATGCAGCATTACAGTAGAAAAGCTTTATACAAACTATATCAAGCTTATCAAGAACGGTTTCCTTGGCGAAAAATCAATGCAGCGGGAAATTACCTCTGAGCTTGATATAAATATTTCAGAAAATACCGGAAAGATGCTGGTTAATGATGTGATAAAAACCCGGTATGATGACGAAATTCTGTATGATGATTTTACAACGTTTGAAAGCAGTGAATACCGTTTCACACAGTCATCACCGCCTGATATCAGCTTCATTGAATCAATAATTTTTCCAGTAGCGGTAATAACTGTTTCAGCAGTTGCTGCAATACTATTTTTTACAATAAGATCAAAATAAAACTAAGTTTAAAAAAAAGGAATATAAACAAAAATTGAAAATACACAGCATGCCTCACATAACTAAACTTTTAACACTCGCTTTACTTGTCATTATAACAGCTCAATTCTTTATTGGCTGCGGTTCATCAAAAACCGATATTACTACCGATGACCCTCAGAAAGCATTTGATATAGCAAAAAGAAAATACGATAAAAGAGATTACGTTGATGCTATCGAAGATCTCTCTTTCATAAAAATACGATTCCCCGGTACAGATGTATCCGATAAAGTGCAGTTTTACCTTGCAAACAGTTATTTCTACCAGAAGGAATATATCTTGGCTGCATACGAATTTGAAAGCTTCTTAAAGAACTTCCAGTTAAGTCCGCTTTTATCAGAAGCGAAATATATGCTTGGAAATACTTACTATGAGCTATCTCCCAAATACTCACTTGACCAGGAGTTCACCAAAGAAGCACTGAACCAGTTCCTTGCATTTATTGAATCATACCCGCAGGATAAAAACGTTTCTGATGCCGAAAAGAAAATAAAAGAATTGCGCAACAAACTTGCATTCAAAGATTACTGGATAGCAGAGCTTTATATGAAGACCGATAATTACAAAGCGGCTTCTTTATACTACCAGGCTGTATATGATGACTATATTGATTCCGAGTGGGCTGATGATGCAATGGTAGGGCAGGCTGATGCATATTTCAGCGGAAATAAATTTATTGAAACAAAAAAAGTGCTTGAAAAATTCTACAAGCTTTTCCCAAACAGTAATATTAAAAGCAAAGCTGATAGAATTATGACAAAAATGAATGATTTGCAGTCAGGAAAATAATATTAACCTGAATATTAACCTGAATATTAAATGAGTATTGAATGAGCGAACTAGAACCAAAATCGATGAAAAAATCACAGGTCACAATGGTAGAGCTTGTGCTTCCCAATGATACCAACATACTGCACAATCTGCTTGGCGGAAGGCTGATGCACTGGATGGATATTGCAGCCGCAATGGCTGCTTCACGCCATTGCCATAACGTTGCAGTAACCGCAGTTGTTGATGACCTTTCTTTCCATGAGCCTATCAGGCTTGGAAATATTGTTTCACTTTGCGCTAATGTTAACCGCGCATTTAATACTTCAATGGAAGTTGGCGTTAAGGTTGAAGTTGAAGATTTTAGGACGGGTGAAAAGAAACACTCTAACAGCGGATATTTTACATTTGTAAGCATCGATTCAGAGACCGGCAAAAAAATGCCAGTGCCCCAGATAATACCTGAAACTGAAGATGAGCACAAATGGTACAACGATGCAATGACCCGCAGAACACAAAGACTGAACAAAAAACACGGCATATTTCATCATTAATTAATGGAACCCAAAGGGTAAGAGATCTTAATGCCGGAAATTATTGCAGATACAAAAGCTATTAAGCAAAAAGCCTTTAAACTAGTGGCTGTTAACCTTACAAGAAAATTTGACAGGAAAATAATTTTTCAGAATGTAAACTTTGAGCTTTCCAAAGGAAGCTCAACTGCCATTACAGGCAGGAACGGTTCAGGTAAATCCACATTAATAAAGATCATTGCTAACCTGCTTATTGAATCATCCGGGCAGCTTAATTTATTTGATGGTGAAATAAAAGTTAAGAAGGAAAATGTGTTTAGATATATTGGCTTTGTCTCTCCTTACCTTAATTTGTATGATGAATTTACGGGATATGAAAACCTGAAAATTATTTCTGATATTCGCGGCTCGGGGCATGGGAACATTGATAATGTACTTAAACGCGTTGGATTGTATCCCCGCAGGAATGACCTTCTGAAAATATATTCATCTGGTATGAAGCAAAGGCTTAAGATAGCTTTTGCTATTCTGCATAACCCCCAAATACTTTTACTTGATGAACCCACAAGCAATCTTGATCTTGATGGCATTGCAGTTGTAGATGATATTGCAAATGAATATAAAACAGACCGCATTCTGGTTATCGCTACAAATGACGAACATGAACGCTTACTATGTGCAAATGAAATAATTCTTAACGAAATAGAACACTGATAATACTAATTAAACTGATATTCACAGATTAAAGAAAATGAACTTCTTCACAAAGGTTTAACAGAAACAATTATAAAATGCTTTTATAATGTTTATAATGCTCTTGGTTTTGGTTTTCTTGAGTAGGTTTATGAAAATGCAATGAATATAGAATAAATTGAGCATGGTTTAGCATATTTACAGCAGAAATCAATAAAAGTATTTTTTAAAAATAAACTGGCAGGCAACTATTTTGCAGATATCGTTGCAAACGAACAAGTAATAGTAGAATTAAAAGCCGGCGAGAATTTTGCAGAAACTCATGAATTACAATTGATCAACTATTTAAGAGCAACTAATGTAGAAGTTGGTTTATTATTAAATTTTGGTAAAAAACCAGAATTCAAAAGAAAAATATTTACAAATGTTAGAAAAACTTTATCTGTGTAAAGTAATTATTTTCAGTAAAATCTGTGTTCAATAAAATGAAAAATGTTTAAACAGGCACTGGCAATATGTAAGAAAGATTTTAACAGCGAAATAAGAACCCGCTACGCAGTTAATGCCCTGCTCATGTTTATTATAGTGGTTATTTCTGTTATAAAATTTTCACTTGGTGAAGATAAGCTCACAAGTGAAATGAATGGCGGGTTATTATGGATAATTATTTTCTTTGCAACTTCAAACGGACTCTCACGTGTATTTGTATCAGAAGAAGAGCGCGGAACTTCAATAGTGCTCAAATTAAGCGCTGATGCACGGGCTGTTTTTTTGGGAAAGCTGATATTTAACACATTTTTAACTTTCCTTATCAATTTCTTAATAATATTTCTCTATATTATAATTACCGGGCTTGATATCAAAAACCTTGGGTTATTTTCCTTAACTATAGCTCTGGGTAATCTTGGTTTATCTGCGGTAATGACAATAATTGCAGCATTAATTTCCAAAGCCAGTTCCAAAGGTACTCTCTATCCTGTGCTTTCGTTTCCATTGTTACTGCCGCTTTTACTAGCATCAATCAGCGCTACATGGATGACAATAGAAGGCGTGCCAATTAGCGCAATTGCAGGCGAACTACAGATGATAATATCTTACACAATTGTTGTAATTACAGCATCCTTCCTGCTTTTTGAGCTTGTTTGGAATGATTAACAGTATAATGCAGCTTTTTTAACCCTTTGCCTGAATTTCATATTTTAATATATAAAGGAAGAGCTACAAGAATAGCAATCACTGTTAATATCAAACAGTGTAAAAATTTTTACACCCTGTAAATTTCAAAATTAACTTGATATATCAGTAAAAATATTTTAGATTGAATTAACAAAAGCACAGGAGTTGCCAATGGGATATTTAGACGATATTGAGTTCGAGGAAAGTTCTAAAAAGAAAAATCTGGATAAAGAACAATTAATAGAAGCGCTTCTAAGCAAGCGTGAGCGTGTATTGCCTGACCTTGATATTGATTCCATTGATGATATTGTTAATTACCTTTTAGAAAAGAATCTGCATTCAAAAGCAATTTCGTGCCTTAATACTATGCTTGATTACTTCCCCTATTCCAACGAAATATGGCAGAGAAAAGCTATCATTTATGATCATAAAGGTGATTTCAAGAATGCGATTGAGTGCTTTGATAAAGCTATCAATCTTAATCCTAATGATGAAGAAGCACTGATAAACAAAGGAATTACATTGGATAATTCAGGGTTATTCAATGAATCAATAGAATGTTTTGATGTTGTGCTTAGTTTTGCACCAAACAATATAGATGCATTGTTTAACAAGGGCTTAATTCTTGAAAAATGCGACAGGTTTGAAGAAGCCATAGTATGTTTCCAGAAAATTATTGAGCTTGACCCGGGACATAAGGATTCATATTACGAAATGGGTTATTGCTATGACTATATAGACAGACTTACTGATTCACTTAATGCTTATGAAAAACACATTGAAATAGTTCCATTTAACTATAATGCATGGTATAACAAAGGTGTGGTTCAAAGCAGGATGGGAATGTATTACTATGCGATTGAAAGTTACGAAATGGCACTATCGGTTAATCCAAAATTTGCTTCGGCATGGTACAACAAGGGCAATGCTTATGCAAGTCTTGGCATATTAATCCGCGCAATTGAAGATTACAAAACTGCCCTTATACTTAGCAGGAAAGATGTTTATGCGCTGTACAATCTTGCAAGCGCATATGAGCAAATGGGAAATTATAAAAGCGCAATTGAAAATTTTTCCAAATCCATTACATTGGATCCGAAGCATTATGAATCATATTTCGGAAGAGGTAACTGCTATTACCAGATAGAAGACTTCAATAAAGCTTTAAGGGATTATGATAAAGCGGTAGAATTGTTCCGTGAAAATCCGGAGCTTTGGTATGCCAAAGCAGACGCTGAATATAATCTTGGCAAACTTCCGGAATCTATTTTCAGCTATAAAACTGTACTTAATTTAAGCCCCGATAATCACCAGGCAGCACTTGACCTTGCTAATACTTATATAGATATTGAAAAGTATGATGAAGCTGATGTGTTATTAGCCAGGTTAACTGAACAAAAGACTACTTGGGCAGAGCCATATTATTCAAGGGCAAAGCTTTATTTTCTGCGTGCAGAAGTTGAACTTGGATTAAAGAATATCAAAATAGCATTTACAATAAATCCCGAGGAGAGATTTGAATTTAATTTTGAAAGAGATTGGGAAAAAGTATTGCAATTTTTGATCGCAAGAGATAACTAACAGTTACATTTGCGAGCGTAGCGAAGCAAACTCATAGATAGGACACATATTTGTAACAGAAAAAAGAAACAAAGCAGTTTAACCGTTACCCTTCGGGTCATCTTATTAATTAAGCAACTAATTACGGATGAGGCTAAGCGGGTACCCTATGGGTCATCTCGTTGATAACCCCTACTCCTTTATCACTACTTCAAGCACTTTTTTATCTTTTATCTGCAGCAGCCTTTTGCTCTTAAGCCTTCTTACAATATCATAATTATGCGTTGCAATAAAAACCGCTGTCCCTTTATAATTGATATTCAACAGCAGTTTAATTATTTCAAACGAAACAAACGGATCAAGATTCCCGGTAGGTTCATCAGCTATCAGTATATACGGCTCATTTACTATAGCGCGGGCTATGGATACTCTCTGCTGCTCACCACCTGAGAGCTCATGTGGTAATTTTTTATATGAATCGAATACGCCAACTTCGTTCAGCACATTAAATACTTTTTTCTTTATCACATCAGGTTTCATTCCCGAAAGGTAAAGCGGTAATGCTACATTTTCAAATACATTCCTGTCATCCAGCAGCTTATAATCCTGGAATACAAAGCCTATTTTTTTTCTTAGTACGGGAATTTCAGGTTTTTTAATATGCTTCGAGCTGAATCCATACACAACAAGCTCACCCGCTGATGGAAATAATTCCATATTTATCATCCTAAGCAGTGAAGTTTTCCCCATTCCGCTTTCCCCTATCAGGAAAACGAACTCGCCTTTATCTATCTTAAAGGATACATCATTAAAAAGCTCTTTTGATGGATATGAAAATGAAATGTTTTTAAAATCTATCAATTATATATAATTATTATTTGTTGTTCCTGTTTCGTGATAATTTATCCGCCCAATTTATGGCTTCTACCAGGCTTACTTCGCTTGCCATATTTTTTCCTGCAATATCAAATGCAGTCCCGTGGTCAGGTGATGTTCTGATGAAATTAAGCCCTGCAGTAAAGTTTGTTCCTCTGTGTCCGGCTATCATTTTAAACGGAATAAATCCCTGGTCATGATACATTGCCAGTGTCATATCAAAATTAAGGTATTTTTTTGAAGCAAAAAATGCATCAGGTGAAAAAGGTCCCTTTATTTGTATATGCTTCATTTTTCTGCCAGCTTCTTTTATTGCGGGTGTGATTATCTTAATTTCTTCATCTCCTATTAAGCCATTATCACCGGCATGAGGATTCAATCCAAGTACGCCAAGCTTTGCTCTGCTGAAATTCAGGTCGTTTTTAAGTGTATTATTGCAAATGTTTAATTTACTTAGTAATAATTTTTTTGTAATAAGTCCTGATACCTTCTTAATTGGCGGATGTGTTGTTGCAAATGCTATGTTAAATTTATCAGAAAGCATCACCATGCATGAATCCTTAGCTCCGCTTAGTTTTGTAAGCATTTCTGTGTGACCGTCAAACTTGAAGCCGCCAAGGTTCAGTGATTTTTTATTTATTGGAGCAGTAACTATCGCATCATACTCGCCATTCATGCATAGCTCAATAGCAGTTTTTATCGCTATGCCGGCTACAAATCCTGCTTCAGCAGAAATTACTCCCGGTTTTATTTTTATTTTGGAAATTTCTAATGGAATAATATTAAAATTATCAGCAGTAAGATTTACTTTAAACATACGGGAATAATATGATAACACCTCAAAAGGAGAGATAACCGTAAGATCGTACTTGCGAGTAATAGCTTTATTCTTAAGGGTTTTCAGTATAATTTCGGGACCTATACCGTTTAAATCGCCTATTGTCAATAAAATCCTTGTTCTCATTTGACAAATATAATTTTAAACAGAGCTATAAACAATGAAGTTAATCTTTGAAATGAATTAAACAAACATATAAAATGACTTATATTTGAAGAATCTAAAACATTTAAATTAAAATTACATGTCAGTAATATATCTTTGTTTTATTATTCTATATTTTTTGCCAGGACTTTGTTCATTTTCACAGAATATTGTTGATGAATATAAGTTGCCAAAAGTAATTGAAGGAAGTAATCTTTCAATTTATGCTAATCCGAATCTTTATATTACCAAATATGATAATTCTAGTCAGAGTAATCTTGTATCTATTTTTGCGAATATTAGTTCTTCTTACTCAAAATGGAGACTTACAAATAAGATTGATTATTCAATAAAAGCTGGGTTAAGTACAAGTTTCTATAAATTGACACGAACTTATTTTGATGAAAGAAATTTCCTTGCAGCAGTTAGTTTTAATATAAGGGGCGGATTGAGTTATTATTTGACAAAAAATAAATTTTTTATCGGTTCTTATACTGAAGCTGCACAGACTATTAGCAGTTCAAGTAAACCCAGTTCTTATATTTCAGTTTACCCTTTTATTGGTTATGGCAAAATAGTTGATGCATTTGTAGTAAATGAAACATCTAATTTTGAAAGAGTACTGAAGAGAGAAAATTATATTAATAGACCATTTGATAAAGTTACCCGGCAATTAATAAATTCATTGCTGGATAAAAAAAACGGAAATGAATTTTCAAGCAAATACAAAGATGATGCTGACATTGAATTTTTTACTGAACTTGAAGAATATTTGATTAAAAAAAATATTATTAACAAACCCTTAAATGCCAGAACTACATTAAAACTTTATCAAACCCTTAAAAATAGTTCGTTTATTTTATTTCCATTATACAAAGGTTACCAGTTTCAGGCTGAATTTAATTATATGAATTCAAACAGGAAAGATACTTCAGTATTTCCTCAAACAATTACACTAAATGCCGTGTATGGTTTGCCTATGGGTAAAAATAACAGTTTATTGTTCTCATCACACTTTATAATACCGTTAAACAATGACTATAATATTGATTTCGTCAGGTTATTTATGCACTCTCCTGTTTTTCTAAAATCAGAATTTCAAAAAATAAATAACTATGAAGAAATTAACCCAAGTATAATTTCCTTATATGATAAATTATTTGATTATAAGGTCGCGGCAAAAATTGGAATATTCCAATACTTAAGTGAAACAGCAGGATTTAATGCTAATATTGAATATACATTGGGTAAGGTAAAAAAACCAGCTGTTAATTACAAATATTTTTTGGAAGCAAACGCGATTTTGATATTTAATATCCTTAATAAGCTCAGACTTTCATCGGGAATTTATTTTACACATTTCGCAGAAAGAAAATACAGATTCTCAATATACAACTCCTTTACATACAGTATATTTTAAAAATTAACATATTTCAAACTGTAATATTTTTCTGCTGCTTCTATGCGGCGTTTAATTGAAGGATGCGAATATGTCCAGAATTCCACAAGTTTATTAGGTTCTTCATTGGCAAGGTTCTGTTCAGCTAGCTTCTTCATTGTTGATTCAAGTGACGCAATATCTCTTGTAGTATCTATTGCAAACCTATCCGCTTCAAACTCAAATTTACGGGATATTGCCGATGTAATCGGACCCGTAAAGAATCTGTATATTGCAGCTATTACTGCAAGCAGGGGCAAAGCTCCTATTTCCCATGGGTGGCTGAATCCAAATACAGGAAGCAGCTTGATATATATTTGTGACATTATAAACAGTCCAATCAAAGTACCAAATAGTGAAATGAAAATATTCTTTACAATGTGTCCGCGTTTATAATGACCTAGTTCATGCGCGAAAACAGTTTCAATTTCTCTTTCCGTAAATGTTTCAAGCAGTGTATCGCCCAGTATGATCCTTTTGGTCTTTCCCATACCTGTAAAAGCCGCATTTGCTTTCTTGGTTGTTTTGCTCATGTTGAACTTATAAATACCGCTCACTTTAAATCCAGCATTATTACATAAGTCCATTAGTTTTTGCTTCAGCTCTTCATTTTCAATCGGCGTGAATTTATAGAATAAAGGGAATATCAGCACGGGCGCAATTTGCGCCAGCAGAATTGAATACACCCACACAATGCATGCTAAGTATAACCACCACAATTCATAGCTTGATATCAGCCAATAGAATAAAAAAGCAATTGGAGCGGCAATTATGCTTCCAACAAGGGCAGCTTTTGCTTTTTCCCATAACCACCCGCTGAAAGATAAGTTTGAAAGCCCGAATTTATGCTCCAGCCTGTAGCCAAAAACATATTCGATGGGAAATGATACTGTTGAGCTGAATAAACCAATTACGAGTCCGAATATTATAAGCGCAATGTAAGGATTTGATGTAAAGCTGAATGAATACACCTCCAGCCGTTTGCTGTAACCAAACCAAAGGAAGAGGATTAAAACTATAAAAGATATCACAGATTCAGTAATATTTACAATCAGTTTAATCTTTTCGTACTTTTTAGCTAATTCTTTCCTTGTCTCATCCATAAGTGCAAAATTAATTTAATAATTCATAAGATTAAACCGAAAAATCAATCTTAAAAAAACCTGCCCATTTTAATGAGCAGGTTTTTAGAATTAAACTGTTTCACTATTTAACTATCTCAACACTTCTCTGTTTACTATAGTGCCAAATGGCACTATTTAATTAAAATCATTTTCTTTGTATCAATCAATAGACCATTAGAAAACAATTTGTACAAATATATCCCGGATGATAACTTTGCAGCATTAAAACTAACTTCG
>JAYTUN010000199.1:0-15307 GCA_043744495.1 Ignavibacteria bacterium | reverse complement strand
TAGCAGCGTAAGATCCTAAAGTATATGCTTTATGAAATAAATTCAAGGTTTTGCCCATATAATTCCCCTCCTATTTTAGGAGGGGCTAGGGGTGGTATAAATCAAAACTTCCCCACACATAAATCATTTTTGGCTTAAATGCAGTTGAAAAATATTTCAGCGAAGAAGAAATTAAAGATATTATCCAATTAACTAAAAAATTAGCAGCATAAAGGAATAATTTAATGATTACTATAAAGACTCTCAGGAAACTTCAATATTTTAATATTGGAAGTTGGGCTATTTGGGATAAGAAAGAAGATATCAACTTTGATTTCTTTGCAAAACATAATAATAAACTGCATGGGGATATAATATTACTTGGTTTAAACAGATCAGGTAAAGATGACAAGAATAACAAGAAACAAAATTATAAGTTTAATAATTTTCATTCATTGAAACATAAAGGAGATGATAGACTTGAGAAGTTCATTCAAGATGCTGGTTTAGATAGATTAAAGTATTCATATATGACCGACCTTTTTTATGAAAGGGATGGTAATTCGAAAAATATCAAACATAATCTTACAGATACAAAATCAGCAGTTCGGAAATTATTAAAACAAATTTCAATAATACATAAAAAAAACAATAATTCACTAAAAATAATTTGTTTTGGTAATGATGTGTTCAATTATTTGGTTTGGGGCTCATTAAAAAAACCAAATAAAAAAGAAAAAGACTTTAATAATGTAAAAAACATTAATTTAGAATTAAGATACAAAAAAAATAAATTTAATTTGTCGGTATATAAAGTAATGCATTATAGTTTTAGATACAATAAAGTTTTACTTAATAAAACATTACCTAATCAGTTACGATTAATTAATGATTTGTAATAAATTCCAGTTTTACCCATATAATTCCCCTCCTATTTTAGGAGGGGCTAGGGGTGGTATGAATGAAAACTTCCCCACACATGAATCATTTTTGGCTTAAATGCGGTTGAAAAATATTTCAGCGAAGAAGAAATTAAAGATATTATCCAATTAACTAAAAAATTAGCAGCATAAATAGTTTAAAAATGATAAAAGACTTTTTTGAAGATATTAAAAAAGAAAAACCTGAACTAGAAGATTTGATTGACATTATAAAAGATATAAATAATTCATCAATTGAAGATGTAATTAATGTACTAGAGAAAAATAATTTTATATCGTATAAATTAGATACAAATGATAAAAAAGATAGTTAAAATAATAAATATTGGTAGTTTTTTAAGTTTTGATTGGGATAAAATTAATCCTAAATGCCAAGTTGATAAAAACGGGAATCAAATTTATAAAAATGGAAATCCTGTATTAAATGATTCAAGCTTTTCTAAATATAATATATTTTATGGTGAAAATGGAAGTGGGAAAAGTACACTAGTTAAAATATTTAAATCATTGCATACAAATAATGATTCATTTCTTGATAAAAACTGGGATAAAATAGATAAAGAAAGAGAAATTAGTCTAGAACTAGACTCAGCAAAGATGAATTTTGGAGAGCAAACCAAATGGCAGGGACATAATTTAGTAACCAAATTTGTTATTTTTGATAAGGACTATATAAATAATTACATACATACCGGTAAAGATAGAACTAGTCAACAAGATCGAAACACAGGACAATTAATTCTATATTTAGGGGACTTTTTCACTTATAAATATCAGATAGATAAATTAATACAACTATATGATAATATCAAAGCAAAGCAAGAAAACTTTAGCTCTAATTATGAAACACAAATACGACATTTATTAGAAAGCATAAAAAACCCCGAATTATCAATTAAATATTTCAAATTAATTAATAATTTCAATACAGTGAAATTTGAACATATTAAAATCAAATTAAATACACAAAAAGAAAAAAGCGAGATCAAATCAAGAATATTGAATAATAGAAATAGTATTATTAATATAAAAGAATTATTTAGAAAAAATAATACTTCTGTTGATCTTAATACAGAACAAGTTTATAACCTGTTTGATTTTACTGTGTCACAAGGGATTCATATTACATTAAAAAAGATTGAGGGCAAAGAAACTTTTATTGCGCAAGGTACGCGAATTGTTAATGAAACAAAATTAACTAATTGCCCTTATTGTGAACAGGTGATCATAGATACAAAGGGCGAATACTTAAATAATATTATAGAATATAAGTCGATTTTCAATGAAGTGTTTTTGGAAGCCCAAAAAGATGTAGAAGATAATTTGGGTTTATATAAAAAGAATCTACAATCAATTATGCATCATCAAACACCCGCAGGAAATGATGATTTATTAAGCACATTCAATAATCTTCTTGAAAGTAATCAGAAGTTTAATATATTTAAATTAACAGAAAATGAAATAATAATAATAGAAGAAGAAATTATAAACATTGATAAAAAATTACTTGAAATACTTAAACCTTTAAATTCTCTAAACATTCCCAAACTTAAAATAATATTTAGTAAATATAATAAATATATTATTGATTATAACAAAAAAGCAGAGGAATTAAACACCATTATATCAAGCAAGAAGATTGAACTTAATGATATTAATATATCTCAAAAAATAAATGGCATAAATAATAAAATTAATATTATAGATACTTTGTCATATACTTTATTACATTTTACTGATTTCGCGAATTTAAGTAAATTTAAAAGTAAAGTTGATCGGAATTTAGAAGGCATTAAAGCAATAGATGACATGATAAAATTATTTAGAGATAAAATTGATATGGAATTTACCGTGTTTATTAATAACTACTTATCAATAATAAAAAATTATATTAAAAAGTTATGCCCTGCTTTTGAATTGTTTGAAATTGAAAAGAGTAGAACTACAAACTATGATTTTAGAAGCAATGATGTGTTTTGTGGTTTTAATGTAAAATATAAAGAAAAAGATAGATTTAAAGATTTAAGTGAAGGAGAAAAACAAGTTATAGCTATAGCTTATTTTCTTGCAATGTTAGAAAAAGAAAATAATAAAGTAGATAAAATTGTGGTCTTCGATGATCCAATAACTAGCTTTGATTCAGGCAAAAGAAAACAAACGGTAGAATTAATCTTAAACAATACTAATGAATTTAATCAAGTATTTGTTATAACATGTGATCCATTGTTTAAAAGATATTCCCAAAAAATAATTCCAAATCAAAAATCATATTATATCTTAAAAGCCTCTTCATCCTCAATATTCTACACACCAAAAAATGTTGAAAATATATATAATTCTTTTAAAAAAGATTTAAGAGGAATTGATATGGCACATGGAACGGATGAAGACATCGTAGAGTATGGTCAAAAACTAAGATTTTGTATTGAAGAAATTAGAGAAACATATTTAGGCCATCATGCAGATAATTTATCAAATGTTCTAAATCATATTAATAATATAGATTTAAACACTTTTAAAGAAAAAATACCTGATTTATTATACTTGTATAACTATTGTAATACTGGTGGATTAGCTCATTACCCAAAGGATGGCAGTACTTCTTGGGTTGAATTAAAAACCCAAGTTAATAAATATTTAAGTTTATCATTATAATATGCTAACAAACTCACTATTAAAATCGAAGATTGATGCATTATGGGATAAATTCCATTTTTTGCCCATATAATTCCCCTCCTATTTTAGGAGGGGCTAGGGGTGGTATGAATGAAAATTTCCCCCACATGAATCAGTTTAGGCTAGGGATGGTATGAATGAATACTTTCCTCATTAGTCTCGCAAAACAAAATAAAAACTCAATGCCTGATTTTATTTTTAATAATTCTAACTTAAAAGAAAGAAGAAGGGAATTAAGAAAAAACTCCACTCCTGCTGAAATTGAGCTATGGAAAAGATTAAAAAATAAAGCGCTTTGCGGCAGGAAATTCAGACGCCAATACAGTGTAGGTATGTTTATTTTAGATTTTTATTGTGCCGAGGAAAGACTGGGAATAGAACTGGATGGATCACCGCATTTTACACCGGAAAATATCGAATATGATAAAATGAGAACAGAAGCCATAAATAACTATAATATTAAGATCATCAGGTTTGAGAATTATTTAATAATGGAAGATATTGAAAAAGTTTTGGAGGTAATAAAAAGTAATTTTAGTATTAATACCACCCCTGGCCCCTCCTAAAGTAGGAGGGGAAATTTTAGTATCTCCCCTAACAAGTCCTAAAATAGAAGGGGAAATTTAGTACCACCCCTGGCCCCTCCTAAAATAGGAGGGGAAATTAGTATCACCCCTGGAAACTCATAAAGTAGGAGGGGAAATTTTAGTATCTCCCCTAACAAGTCCTAAAATAGAAGGGGAAATTTAGTACCACCCCTAGCCCCTCCTAAAATAGGAGGGGAAATTTAGTACCACCCCTAACAAGTCCTAAAATAGGAGGGGAAATTAGTATCACCCCTGGAAACTCATAAAGTAGGAGGGGAAAGAAGAGATGTAATTTTAAAAAATTAATATATGCTCACAGATCCGCAACTTAAATCAAAGATTGACGCTTTATGGGATAGATTCTGGTCGGGTGGTATTGCTAACCCGTTAACTGCAATTGAGCAAATGTCATATCTTATATTCCTGAAAAGACTTGAAGATAAAGACAACGCAGAAAAGAAAACCGCCGAAAAACGTAAAACAGAATTTAAATCTGTTTTTGAAAAACCCGTTGGCGGCTTAACAAAAAAAGAAACTGAAAAATGCAGATGGTCATATTGGAGCCAGTTGCCCGGTGAGGAAATGCTTGCTTATGTGCGTGATACGGTTTTCCGTTTCCTGCGTTCGTTAGGGAGTGAAACAAGCTCGTTCACTCAATACATGCAGGATGCGGTTTTTGTTATACCAAAACCTTCAATTCTGCAGGAAGCGGTTAAGATAATTGACGGTATGCATATCAGTGAGCAAAACGCCGATGTTCAGGGTGATCTTTACGAATACCTGCTTATGAATCTTACCACTGCGGGAAAGAATGGACAGTTCCGCACACCACGGCATATTATAAGGATGATGGTTAAGCTTGTCAATCCAAAGATTGGCGAAAGCATTTGCGACCCTGCCGCTGGTACAGGCGGTTTCCTTGTTAATGCGTATGAACATATCTTAGAAGCCAATACAAGCCCGGGCATATTGGAGTATGATGAAGAAGGCAAAGCGCATCATTTAATTGGTGATATGATCTCCGATAAAAAGTTAATTGCGTTCTTAAAAGGACCCGCAATTACAGGATATGATTTTGATACTACTATGACGCGAATAGGGGCAATGAACTTAATGCTTCACGGCATTGATAACCCCAATTTTAAATACAGCGATACTCTTACAAAATCATTCAGCGAAAAAAACAGGTATGATGTTATCCTCGCGAACCCGCCGTTTAAAGGTTCAATTGATATAGGCGATATTAATGACCGCTTTATAGTTAAAACAACCAAAACAGAACTGTTGTTTATTGAGCTTATTTACGATATGCTCTTAACAGGCGGCAGAGCCGCTGTTATTGTGCCTGATGGTGTTTTATTCGGTTCAAGCAATGCCCATAAGGCTGTTAGAAAAATTTTAACGGAAAAATGCAAGCTCGAAGGAGTTATCTCAATGCCCTCAGGTGTGTTTAAACCTTATGCGGGCGTATCAACGGCAATATTGATATTCCAGAAAGGCGCTAAGACTGATACTGTTTGGTTTTATGATATGACAGCAGACGGATTTACACTTGATGATAAACGCGATAAAACAGATAAGAATGATATACCTGATATAATTGAGAAATGGGAACTAAAAAACATACCACCCCTAACCCCTCCTAAAATAGGAGGGGAAAATAATAGAAAAGCAAAAAGCTTTTACGTTCCGATAAAAGAGATAATTGAAAATAATTACGACTTAAGTATTAATAGGTATAAAGAAATTGAATATGAAACCACAGAATATGATAAACCAAAGGTTGTAATTAAAAATATCGAACTTTTAGAAAAAGATATTTTTGAAGATATTAATTTTTTAAACTCTTTAACATGATATTTTTTTGAAAACAATTCATCTCGGAGAAGTTGTAACATTTTTAGATAATTTGCGGAAACCAGTTACCAAAAACTTAAGGGTTGAGGGTAAATATCCATATTATGGTGCAAATGGCATACAGGGTTCAATAGATGATTACATTTTTGATGAACCTCTAATATTACTTGCTGAAGATGGTGGTAATTTTGGTTCTAAAACAAGACCGATATCATATAAAATAATAGGTAAAACCTGGGTTAATAATCATGCACATGTGCTTAGACCTAAAGATGAAATAGATATTGATTATTTAAATAGGCATCTCCAGTTTTATGATGTTTCTAAATATATTTCAGGAACAACTAGAAAAAAATTAACTAAAGCTCAGGCATCAAAACTTGAAATTATTCTCCCTAATATTGATGTTCAAAAAAAAATAGCTAAAACACTTGATAAAGCCGATGAACTGCGGCAAAAGCGCAAAAAAGCAATTGAATTGCTTGATGAATATTTACGCTCAGTTTTTTATGATATGTTTGGCGACCCTGTCATGAATGAAAAGAAATGGAATAATAGAAAAATTGGTGAAATATGCAAAGTAACAAAATTGGCTGGCTATGAATATACTAAATATTTTAAATATAAAACTGAAGGTGATGTAATTGTTATAAGAGGCCTAAATGTAAAAAAAGGTAAACTTAAACTTGATAACGTATATTATATCGATAAATCAATTTCTGATAATTTAATTCGTTCTAAATTGTTTAAAGATGATATAGTAATGACGTATATAGGTGTTAATATTGGTGACGTTGCAATAGTACCGGAATCAAATAAATATCATTTAGCCCCAAATGTATCAAAAATTACGCCTAAAAATTTCAATATACTAAATTCAATTTTTCTAATGAAAATTCTTGAATTAAATAGGAATAATTTTACTTCCTTTACGACTAATACTGCAAAGCAAGCTTTGAATATGAGTAAAATACGAGAGGTCAACATAATATTACCTCCGATAGACTTACAAATTGAATTTGTGAAAATATTTGAACAAGTTGAAAAAACCAAAGCCAAAATGCATGAAAGCTTAAAAGAGATGGATAATTTATTTAACTCGCTAATGCAGCAGGCTTTTAAAGGAGAGTGATTTGCCGTTAAATTATAAAGAAATAGCAAAAAAGTATCAGCCCGATAATGTTGGAACGCTTTTAATTGGTGAAGCACCTCCGCCAAACGGTACATCATATTTTTATATACCTAAGGACCGGGTGCGCGAGCAAAGTATGCCTTCAACTGTCTTCCAGCATTATTTTGGGAAAAAACCTGAAACAATTGAAGAATATGAGTAAATGCTAAACCAATTAAAAAATAATAAAATATTTTTAATGGATATTTGTGATCTGCCTTTAAGAATATCAAATCATAGTTATAGAGGCTGGGTTGATCCCGAAAAATTAGCAATATTGATATCGCATATTCCGTTACTCAGAGAAAAAATCATTTCCCGGGGCATTAACATTCCTGATGAAAATATAATATTCATTCCTGCCCGCAATGGTTATAATCAGCAAATACATAGATCATTCCCAAATTCAACTATAATATCCTGGGCAGATTTCCGCCGTTCTCGTGAATTACTTAAATAACATTCCGCCCCATACGGGGCTTATCATTTTTTTGTGTTCTGTTTTCTACCCATATATAACCCCGATGGGGTTAAAAACCATTGTGTTCTTTGCGTACTCTGCGCCCTCTGCGGTAAAAGGCTTTTGATTTACCCCCCGTTGTTGGCATTTGACTTATCTATTTAGTCTGTGACTAAATAGGAAGTTCCTAAGCCTGCCTTGCTGAACGAAGTGAAGAAAGCTTTTGATTTTATATAATAAAAAAACTCCAGCCGGTACAAACCAACTGAGCTTTGGATAAAATTAGTTTTATGCTTTATGCTGCGTATTCCAATGCTTTTTCCGCCTTATATATATCACAGGCTACCTGAAGGTTCATCCAAAATTCCACAGAAGTATTAAGCACACGCGAAAGTAAAACAGCGGTTTCGGCGGTCATATCACGTTTGCCTTTAATGAGAGTATTTACCCTCTGTATTGGTACATTCATATTACGGGCAAGCTCTACCTGGCTTATGCCTAATGGCTCCAGGAACTCTTTAATTAAAACTTCTCCCGGTAAAACGGGCTTTCTGTATTTTGGTATCATACTATATATTTTTTCTTAATGATAATCTAATATCATAACATTTTCGGCGTTTTGATTGTTCCATTTAAAAATAATGCGGTATTGGTCGTTAATTCTGATTGAATGATACTCTGAATACTTTCCTTTAAGCTTCTCAAGTCTGTTTGCAGGTGGAATGCGCAAATCTCTGATCTCACTTGAAGCATTTATCATATCAAGTTTTCTGCAGGCAACTTTCCAGATAATTTGCGGAATAATTCGCGCAGCTTTGGAATCCAGTCCATTAAAAATATCTTCAGTAGTTTTATCGCCAAAATTAATTATCACTTACAAAATTAACGCTTTAACGTAATATATGCAATGCCTTACGGCGGAATTAAAGATTCCGGCAACACCCGCGAAGGTGTACGTTACGCAATAAATGAAATGACAGAAGAGAAGATTTTGGTTATTTGATCAGCATCATTTTCCTTGATTCAGTAAATCCCTGTGTTATTAACTTATATACATAAATTCCGCTTGGCAGGTCTTGTGCGTTGAATTTGGTACTGTAAGTACCCGCAATTAGATTTTGATCCAATACCTCGGCAATTTCCTTACCAAGTATATCAAAGACTAGGATTTTCACGTTACCCTCTCTGGTCACGGAAAATTCAATATTAGTTTCAGGGTTAAATGGGTTTGGATAATTCTGTGAAAGATTAAACTTCTCAGGAATATTGCCTGAAATTATACTAACTGATGCTATCAAATTTTCATTTCTCAAAACAGTTCCATTCTCGCCAACTGCAACTCCGATACTCTCATTTATCATCTGAATATTAAAAAGGTTTTGAGTATAAGTAAAATTTATATCCCAGCTTGCTCCAATATTTGTTGTACAATATATATTTAAACCGCCAACTCCATACGCGTTTACGGGAGAAACAAAGTCAACAATAGAAGGTGAACCACCCCAGGATGAAGATTCCCATGAATATCCTGCATTAGTTGTAACACCCTTAAACCCGTTTCCAACAACATAACCATTTGTTAAGCTTCCCATTGCAATTGTTGAGAACATTCCCTGATTATGAATACTGTAGCTCCATGAATTTAAACCGATCCTGAATACCG
Organism: Ignavibacteria bacterium; assembly: GCA_043744495.1. Taxonomy (GTDB): domain Bacteria; phylum Bacteroidota; class Ignavibacteria; order Tepidaquicellales; family OLB5; genus OLB5. Next base: position 5,973 of record JAYTUN010000199.1, on the reverse strand, counting down.
CCCGCGAAGAAGATGCATGATTGTTCGCTCTAGAGCCAACAAATATAACCAGTGTATCATTTACTTTTGTACCAAACCTATAACCCGGAGTTCCTTCCCCTGTACCGCCGCTGCATTGCAGGCTCCATGTTTCGCCGGAATTCGTTGTTTTATATCTCAGGCAGGATGTGCCGGCTGCCCACCCGGTTGTACTATTACAAAATGCAATTGCTTCAATAGAGCTTGCCAGACATACACTCCAGCTTAAACCACCATTGGTAGTTCTAGCTATATTACCGTCTACATAAACAACAAGCGCGGTATTGACCGTTAGCATAACTATCTGTGTAAGTTCAAATGCTGTGCCTGAATTCAGAGTGTACCAGTTAATACCTGCATTGGTTGTTTTAATGATAGTACCATTATAACCGCAAGCCATTCCGGTATTACTATTAATAAATGATACGGATTCCAGTCTGTTTGTTGTATTACTTACCTGGGGAAACCATTGAGTATGCAGGGTATTAATAAAAAATAAAAAAACTGGAATTATTATAAGATTTTTCATGATTTAAGATATTATTTAATAATTATAATCAATTATAATTAAAATTGCAATTACTTTAATTCATACATTATGTAAAATTGATTTTATTATACTGTTTACCGAATTCAGTAAATCGAACATTACTCTTCTGAAATGTCATTTTTTACTTTGTCAATTTCAGGCGTCTTTGTAAGCAATAATATTCATAATACTGTAAATCGTATTGTTAAATCGAATGCCCGAAACGGCGTTTCGTGGTACAGAAATAAACCCCCTCCCTTTCGGGTCGTAGACCTTGTTTCTAAGGGAGGGCTGGGGAGGGGTCATCACCCAAACAATCATCCCAGTTGTTGGTCTTGTGACCAACAACTAATATATTTGTAAATTCCATTGATCATCCTGCAATATTTTAGTTACTTTTACGACAGCAAAAACTTAATTGGATAGTAGGGAATGTTTGATGTTGGTGACGCTTCGCTAAACACCAACAACGGGCTGTATGAGTATGTATGTCGAATCGCTGATTCGACTACCCGAAACAGCGTTTCGGGTTACATGAATATTTTGCTATACGCATCAGATGAATATACCATTACCGAATGAGATCCTTCGTTCGCTACGCTCTCTCAGGATGTGTTTACCCAAACAACCTCTGAATCAGCCTGTTCTCAACTCCGCAGAACTCGCAGTCAATTGGTTTTGCCGGATACTCGGGTACTTTATTATCCGCGCCGCAGGACATACATTTAAAACTTTGCTGGACTTTTGTGGTTTTGTGGCAGCTCTCACAATGCACTTTAAAAGATCCTTCGGGGATATAGATTTCAGCTTTGCAGTGCTCACACTCCCCTGCCCTGCCTGCAGGTCTTTCAATTTCAATATACTGCATACTGAAACCTGTCATCTTAAGGAATCTATCCTGGTCTTCATCAGTAAGATACGGCAGCCATGCCTGCACGAACATAGAAAGTTTCATTTTTAGATGAACCTGCTCAGGCAAAAGATCATTCATCACAGCGTACTTTGGATTTTCATAGAATACTTTAAATCCTTCCTTCGTCATTCCTATAAAAAATTCAGCCAGTTTAAAAAATCCATCGCTCTGCACCTTCGTTCCCTGCGGTATCTGGTAATACTGCAATGACTGCTGCAGTACCTGCTGCTGCCTGGCAAGCTCACCCCACTTCGGCTCAAAACCTGATTCAGTGCTTGATTCCGCGCAGACATCAAGGTAATCTCTGTACTTATATCCATCATCAATAGATGGTGGCAGATAGGGCGGATATGTGCGGTAATAATAATCCCAGTACCCGCGCTGAAGCCGCCAGTATTCCTGCTTATCACCTTTTTGCAAAGCGTATTGCAGGCGGTTCATATAATCCATTTTGTTAAATGCGTAACCAATATTTTTCATCGTGGATTGATTCCAGAAATTCATTCCAAGCGTGAAGTCAATATCGGTAAATGAGCCGCAATAGTCACACATAATGTATGGCGATCTGTATTCATTCACCTTAGGCGCCCCGCAATTGACACAAGTAAACTTTTTTATCTTCATTTTCTAAATTATTATTGAAAATTGCCAAAATAAATATCAACTTTAAACCATTTAAACACAATTTCAGTGAAAATGTTGTAAAACAAAATACAGAAATTGGTGAATTATGATTAATGTCATTGTTTAAAATATCAAAAAAATGGTATTTTTGTACATGAAAACAGGGAAAAAACTAAAAAACAACCCTGAACCAAACAACTTAACACGCTAAGAAGGAGCATACCAATGGCAAAATCGTCTTCGGTTATAAAAGATGTAATCGAAAAAGTCAAAATTAAAGATGCAGCACAACCTGAATTTCATCAGGCAGTGGAAGAAGTTTTAACAACCCTTGAACCAACAGTTGCAAAACACCCCGAGTTTGTAAAAGCAAAAATATATGAAAGAATAGTTGTGCCGGATAGAGCAATTTTATTCCGCGTTCCATGGGTTGATGATGCAGGAGAAGTTCAGGTTAACCGTGGTTTCAGGGTAGAGTTCAATAACGCAATAGGTCCTTACAAAGGCGGATTAAGGTTTCACCCCTCAGTTAACTTAGGTATATTAAAATTCCTTGGATTTGAACAGATCTTCAAAAATGCTTTAACCACTTTGCCAATGGGCGGAGGTAAAGGTGGAAGTGATTTCGATCCTAAAGGAAAATCTGATGATGAAGTAATGAGATTCTGCTATGCATTTATGAGAGAGCTTTTCCGTCATATCGGACCTGATAGAGACGTACCCGCAGGTGATATAGGCGTAGGCGGAAGAGAAATTGGATACTTATACGGCTACTACAAAAAAATAGTTAATGAACATACCGGCGTATTAACAGGCAAAGGACTTGAATACGGCGGAAGTTTAATTAGACCCGAAGCAACAGGTTACGGAACAGTTTATTTTGCCGCAGAAATGCTTGCTGCTAACGGTAAGGATTTCAAAGGAAAACGCGTTGCAGTAAGCGGGTCAGGAAACGTATCACAATACGCAATTGAAAAAGTGAACCACTTAGGCGGTATTGCGATAACAGCATCAGATTCAAACGGCACGATAGTTGATGAATCAGGTATTGATGCAGGCAAGCTTGCATTCTTACTCGACTTAAAGAACAATCGCCGCGGAAGAATTAAAGAATACGCTGATAAACACAATGTAAAATATTTTGAAGGCAAGGGTGTTTGGGAAGTAATAAAAGAACACGGCTTGAAAGTTGATATCGCGCTTCCATGCGCAACACAGAATGAGCTTGATGAAAATCTTGCAAAAGGTCTGGTTGATGCAGGTTGTTACTGCGTATCAGAAGGCGCAAACATGCCAAGTGACTTAAATGCTATCAGGGTTTACCAGGAAAATAACTTACTGTACGGACCTGCAAAAGCTGCTAACGCAGGCGGCGTAGCTGTATCAGGACTTGAAATGAGCCAGAACAGCATGCGCTTATTGTGGAGCCGCGAAGAAGTTGATGCCAAGCTTCTTGGTATTATGAAGAGCATTCACAAAACATGTCTTGATACCGCTGCTGCTTACGGTAAAAAAGGCGATTACTTAACAGGCGCGAACATTGGCGGATTTGTAAAAGTTGCCAATGCAATGCTTGCTTACGGTATAGTGTAACAATTTTCAATTAACAATGAGCAATGAACAATAGGGCGCTTTTATAGCGCCTTTTTGTTTGCATTTTATACTGAGATATGGTAAATAACGGTTACGAGCTTGGCAAAGGTGGCGATTTTCACCACAAATGTTGATGCGAAAAACCAATGTTTGATTAACCACAAATGTGACAGCGGAGCACTGAACCACCACTTTTGCCAAACCGGTGTTAGTGGCTGGTTTTGTAATGCTATTTTTTTATTTCAATTTCTAAAGCACTATAATCATTATAAAATCGTGTATTAAACACAGAATAGTCGTATCCAGTAATTGGTGTTCCTTTTTTTAACACCTCGCCATCATTTCTGATTGGCAATTCAGTTTTTTGATTATCTGTGATTTGATATGTATCTAATTTTATGTTATCAAATTTTACAACGTCTTTTGTATTGAGAATGTAAAAATGGCATTTTTTCTCTTTAGTATCGTCAAAAATAGCAATCCAAACATAAAACACTTCCTTACCCATATTATATCTAATTTTAGGATGAAAACTAAATTTTCTTATATCATTTTTTTCGGTTTTAATACCTTCAGAAGTTTTTACTTGTAAATACCGAGAAATTACTTCCAATTCCGTCTTTTTGCAATGCTCACAAAGATTAGTAACGCATTTTACCACTTTCCCATTGCGATTAGTGTAGCGTATATACTGATTACTGTATTTTTTACATACTGGGCAATAGTATTTTGTTATTGTAAAATCAATTCCTTCATCAATATATGCTCTATGAACTTGCCAACCAAGTTCGTGTAATTCCATTGATAAACGCATTTCTCCGTAAAGTCCGATAACTTGTTTTTTCTTTTCTTCTAATTCATTCATAATATATTAATTTCTGAAATTTGTATATTCTTTGTATCGAATAATTGCGGTTGCAAAGATTTTATCAAATTTTGCATACTGCTTTTCCTAAACATCTCTTTATTTAACTCTATACCAACTCCAATTCTTCCAAGTTGTTTTGCTGTTATTACAGAAGTAAAACTGCCTCCAAAAGGGTCTAAAACGTATTCATCTGGATAAGAAAACATTTTTACGGCAAATTCCGGAATTTCAGTGGGAAATGGTGCAGTATGTCCCAAAGTGTTTTCTCCTTTTGAATTTATTTTTATAACAGGATTTATTTTAATTATATCTCTACGCCATTTTTTGATATAATCTTTTTCAATAGTAAATTTTTCTTCTTGTCTACCTTGTGTTGTAATAGTTTTAAGTGAAAATCTTTTTCCTCGATTTGCTTCACTTCGTTCAAAACACTCTAAATTTTTACATTCCCAACTTTTTATTCCAATTTCTGAATAGGCATTGCCATTTACTTTTAAACTTCCACAAATAGGACATGGGTATCTGGTTGTATCGTTTCTATGTTTATGAAAAATCAAAATATGTTCATAACAATTCATAGGGTATTGATAAAAAGGATAGGGTTTGTTTCCGTTTTTATGTCGATCACTTTGCACTTCGCCTTTGTCCCAAATAAAGTCATCAACAAATGTAAATCCTTCTTCTTCAAATATTTTTGTAAAGTAAGCACCAAGGGGAATACGGCGTTTTCCCCATGTTGAAGTTGTTGTAATATTATCGTTGTCAAATATATCGCCTACATTAAAAACAAAAACACGATGGTTATCTAAAACTCTATATGCTTCTTTGATAATTAACCGCATATCATATAAATAATCATACAAATTTTTCCATTGAGAATATTCTCTTGCATTGTAATAAGGAGGAGAAGTTACCATCAGATGTATTGACTCTGAATTCATTCCTCGCATTGCGTCAAGACAATTTCCCCATATTATTTTTACGCCATCATCTTTTTTATCTAAAAAATTTATAAGCGATTTATTGGTGCTAGTATATTGATTTTGGTAATCTTTTTTTACAAAATCAATATAAATTTCTATAAACTTAACAATAATTTCTTTTCTGTTTGTTTTTGTTTTTAAAAATTCAACTGTTTGCAAAAACTTCTCAAGTTGTTTTTTATTTGGAAATGTTCCTTCCAAATAGGTACGACTTATTTCAATAATTGTTTCTATATATTTTTTTTTACCTGTCATTTATGAATAATTAAAATGATAATGCAAATATACATTAATATTTTTTTATAATTTTGAGTAAACAGTTTATATACTATTATTTTTACTTTGGATTATAGGAATAGCAATTAAACTTGCAATCAACGTCCCAATTTACGCATAGCGTTTATTTATTACTATGAAATATTTAGAGCTCTATTTAAGCACTAAG
>JAYTUN010000198.1:0-3863 GCA_043744495.1 Ignavibacteria bacterium | reverse complement strand
GGAATATCTAAATTTTATCGGTAAGTTCCTTGGGGTTAAAATTAAACTTATATCTGTTGGCGCTGAAAGAAATGCAAATGTTAAATTTTAGAAATTATAGCATTAAAAAAAGGCTCTGATAACTAATCAGAGCCTTTCCTGCATTACAACAACTTTATCCCGAGAACTCGGGATTAATTATTTAACCGCTTTGAACTTTCCACCTTCTTTATCCATACCTCTGAATGTTGAATAATGCCAACCGCCATCCAAATTCCCGCCTTTAATATATGCGTTTATAAAGACATTTGCGTCAGCAATTTTAGGGTTTGTATTAATGTTTATAAATTTCAGAGAGTCATTATAGTAAGCAGTAAACCCTCCTGGATTCATTGAAGCAAATCCATGATAGCTTGTATCGGTTGTCATCTTGCTTATTGTATAGCTTCCTGAAACGAGATAATCAAAGTTGCCCTTTTGCTTAACTATAGTATCCAGCATCATCAAGCCCTCAACAAGGCTTTTTCCTGTGCTATCGCTTAGTGTGTAGGAATATCTTCCTGTTTTAAGATTAAGCGATTTTTCGCTATTTGAGCCGGAGCACGAATTGAATGCCAAAACAAATACTGTTAATAATAATATGATTATTTTCATTATTTCACCAAAACCATTTTCTTAATTTCTGAATAAACTGAATTATTATCTTTTGTTACTTCTAATTTATAAAAATAAACACCGGAAGCAAGGTTGTAAGCCGTAGCATCTAATGTATATGAAAATATACCAATTGCATAGTATTGATTGCTTATTAATGTTGCTATTTCCCTGCCGGTTACGTCAAATATCCTTAATGATACAACTCCATCCTGAGGTAATGCAAATTTGATGTTAGTTGAGGGATTGAATGGATTAGGATAATTCTGTTCAAGTTGATATTCATTTGGAACGTTATTATTATTCCCACCAACAGCAGTTAAATACTCACCGCCATTTGTTGTATGAATAATCCTGCCGCTGCCCCCCGATGCCCAACCGATGCTATCGGTAAGGAAAACAACAGAGGTTAAAAAACTTGTTGTGTTTGTATTCTGCTGTCCCCAGTTAATTCCTCCGTCAGTAGTCTTATACATATAACCGCAGCCACCGCTTGCCCAGCCGGTATTTAAACTCGAGAAATAAATACTATAAGTACTCAAGCAAACAGGCAGTAGTGCCATGAATATCCAGTTACTGCCTCCATTTGTAGTCTTATAAACAAAAAAACCATATGTTAGAAGCCAGCCGGTATTTTGATTTACAAAAGAAAACCCTACTACATCTCCATTGCCTATAAATGATTGCTGGGAGCTCCAATTTACACCGCCGTCTGTTGATTTATACATACTGGAACCTCCGGCAAACCAGCCAGTCTGAGAATTTAAAAAATAAACATACTTACCCTGACCAGAGGAAATTGAAGCCGAATCCCAAATTACACCGCCATCGGTCGTTCTAAATACCCAGGAACCTCCTGAAGTTCCTGCAGCCCAGCCGGTTAGTGAATCTATAAAATAAATTGATTCAAAACCCGTGAATGTAGCTAAAACTGTGAACCAGTTATTGCCCCCATTTGTGGTCTTGTAAATACTATAACCAAATCTCGCTGCACAATAACCGATATTTGAATCCACAAAATGAATTGAGTTTAATGGAAAAGTTGTACCGCTTACCTGTCCAAACCAGTTACTGCCACCGTTAGTAGTTTTAAGTATTGTGCCATTATTCCCGCAAGCCCAGCCAGTTTGAGTGTTAATAAAATACACGTCATACAAATGCTGCGTTGTGCCTGAGTTTTGGGTTATCCATTGGCTAAATGCTAAATTTTGTGATAGCGAAATAGTGATTAGTATGGCGCTTAAGCTCCACAAGTTGTAAAAAAGTTTTTTCATAAACTTTCTATTTTACTATAGTTTCAAATGGCATTATTTCACCAAAACCATTTTCTTAATTTCTGAATAAACTGAATTATTATCTTTTGTTACTTCAATTTTATAAAAATAAACACCGGAAGCAAGGTTGTAAGCCGTAGCATCTAATGTATATGAAAATATACCAATTGGATAGTATTGATTGCTTATTAATGTTGCTATTTCCCTGCCGGTTACATCAAATACTCTAAGTGATACATCACCATCCTGCGGCAATGCAAATTTAATGTTAGTTGAGGGGTTGAATGGATTAGGATAATTCTGCAACAAATTGAATGCTAAAGGAGTTTCTGATGAGTTTAAGGGATTATCAATACATAAAGCCTGATTATATCTTAATCTGATTGTATCTCCAGGTAACTGACCGAATCCTAAGTTGAAGTTAATCCCTCCACCTGTAGGTATATGGCAATAACTCATTATTGTTCCATTAGGAGTAGGATTTGTGCCTATTACACATGTACCTTCAGATTGATAGCACGAATCTATTTGACCGCTTATAGTTGGCCAAACGCATGCGTGAGTATGCTGTGAACCGAAATTATGTCCTGTTTCATGAGCTATTACTTCAATCGTCCAAGAGTAAATTGGAACATTATTGAAAGTATTTTCAATTTGGCTGTAAGCAAATCTGCCAGATTGGCTAGAAGGCTCATAAGACTGGCATAGAACTTTTACCCAGGCAATAGCGCCAGTAACGGGTGTTCTTGTGGATAAAAGCTGTGCAAGATGACCGTCAAAGTTATCTTTAGTTGCCCTTCCAAATGCTTTCAAAATTTCTGCAGTCTGGCTGGTGCTAAATGTTCTATATGGATCTGGGCTTGTATAAACAAACATACTGGCTGGCAATGCTGTAGGAATTAATTCATTATTGTAAAGTAAATTTACCTGATTAAATACCGCAGTTACATAATTTACAACATTTGATTCACTTCCTTTATCCAGAAACATCTGGTAATCGCAAACATAATACATTCTTACAGGACCAGTTGTTGAAGATGAATGAGGTACTGGTGTAACATTATTATTATTTGTTCTGTAATGCTCTCCATAACCATCTTCAACTCCGCAATTAAATTCAAATTCTTTCATCAGATTCCTGTCATTATAATATATGTATTCATTATGATCATTTTCCAAAGCACCCAGATTGTAATTACCATCATTGGTTGATACAATACCCATTATTTCATTTTCAAATATACTTACTGCAGCCATTGATGAATTATCACCTTTGATAATACCCTGGTAATATAAACCGCGTTTATAATTTTCAGTAGTACCTGAAGATATTACAATTTTAAAATCATCAGGCATAAAGTTAACCTGGCTAAGCTCAAGCTCAATATTGCCTGATCCACCAGGAATTGTTAAAGTAATATTCTGTAACTTTTTAGTATTTAACTCTCTTAAAGATGCTCTATCAAGCTTAAAAAAAGAAGCCTGAGATACTGCTGAATTGATTATAGATGAATTATCCTTACTGCTCCTATCAAACAGGTTTACTGATTCAAAGTTTGACACAGTTTTTCTGCTGTTAACAAGTTCTGCTGCGGAATTTTTATGTTTTTGGACTGTGGTTTCAGGGTTTGTTACCGTTATGCTTTCTTCTGCGTTAAAGGCTGAAAAAACAAAAACTATCACACCCAAAAAAAGTGCAGCAAATATTAAATTTATTCTGTACGTTTTTTTCATATTTTTTTATTTTTTTATTTCAGATGAATTATTCGAAGAATTCTTTGAAGAGTTTACTGCTTTATTATCATTGGTTACATTTGCTTGGTCATTTTTTCTGTCAGAAATTGTAGCACTGTAATATAATATCCTGTTATTATTTACACCTGTCAGCACAAGCTCATTGTTTGATGTAAAGCTGAAATTATATTGAATACCTGATGCAGTATAGACTAAATTAGA
>JAYTUN010000197.1:0-3938 GCA_043744495.1 Ignavibacteria bacterium | reverse complement strand
ACTACAAGCAAGACCCTACGGGCAATCCGGTTGGAATAATAAATATTAATTCGGAAATCCCTGGGGAATTTTCTTTGTCACAAAACTATCCCAATCCGTTTAATCCTAAAACCAGTTTTCAGTTTTCAGTTCCCAGTTCATCGTTTGTAAAGGTTCTAATTTACGATGCGCTCGGCAGGGAAGTAGAAACAATAGTCGATGAACAATTAAATGCCGGAACGTATGAGGCTGATTGGGATGCAAGTAATTTTCCGAGCGGGGTTTATTATTATCGCATAGCGATCCATTCGGATAAATTGTCCGCCACAGGCGGAGCAGTCGATTACAATGAAACAAAAAAAATGGTTTTGATAAAGTAACCTTATCACTTTTGAAATCTGCCTATGTTTGATTAAAATAAAAATGTAAACTGAATATAAAAAATGCCCCTGTGAAAACAGGGGCATTTTAATGAATGCTGAATTTGTTATTTAATAAGTCCCTAACGGGATTTCAAAAATAACTTCGTTATTTTATCAATATCATTTTGTTCAATGCATTAAATGAACCGGCAGTTAACTTATAAAAATACACACCACTGCTCAAATTTGATGCATTAAAGTCAACTTCCCAGACACCTGCAAGATAATCCTGATTTATCAGCGATGTAACTTCTTTCCCGTTTACATCATATACAACAAGATTTATCTTACTGCCTGATACATTATTTGCAGGAAGGTCAAACCTTATCTTTGTTACAGGATTAAACGGATTAGGATAATTTTGGTATAAATTAAATTTAACAGGAATTTCCTGTGTATTGATAATTCCTACTAGTGCAGTCTGGAAAGTAAATATAGAAGAAAAGGGTCCTTGTCCTAAACCATTTGTTGCAAAAGCTCTCCAATGATAAATTGTATTGTTAAATAATATTCCCGGAGGAACAGTATAAGTTGATGTGGCAAGATTAGTAACATTAACTACAAAACTTGAAAAGTTTGCATTTGTAGATACCTGAACACCATAAGTTGAAGTGCTTGCTACGTCACTCCAGTCTAAAACTGGTGTTAGTGATATTCCACTTATTCCATTTGCAGGTGAAATTAGTGTTGGAGCAATTGGAATAGCGCCATATCCTGCAACATTAGCTGCTGGTACAAGGTCTAATAAACCGGCTGTTGTAAAGCTTCCTGCTGCAATTAAAACATTTGACCATACTGTTATTGCATTTACCGAAGCAGCGCCTCCGGTTATGCCAGTGCCTAAAGTACCAAAAGCTGTTCCGTTCCATGACGCAATTGCATTTCCTATGTTTGTAAATGAGCCGCCAATAAGTAAATTAGTGCCCTGAAGCCCGAATGACCTTACTGCTCCGTTTGTTCCGGTACTTACTGAATTCCAGTTTGAGCCGTTCCATCTGGCCAGATTGTTTACTGTTACAGTGCCAATTGTTGAAAATGTACCGCCTACATATAACTGGTTTTGAAAGACAGCCAGGCTTAATACCTGGTTGTTATCTACACCACTTCCCATATTAGTATAAGTTCCATTCACGTTATATCTAACAATCCTGTTTGAAGGATTGAGATTTCCTGCAGTAGTAAATTGACCGCCAATAATAACATCAGCACCAAAAACAGCTAATGCAAATACTGTATTATTTACTCCGTTTGGTGTTCCCATTGCAAACCAATTTGTCCCATTCCAACCTGCAACTCTGTTGCAGCTAATACCTCCAGCAAAAGTAAATTTTCCACCAACACGTAATGAACCGCCATAAACAGTAGTAGCATAAACTGTATCATTTGTACCAAGACCTAATGGACTCCACGCACTTCCGTTCCATTGAGCGACATTATTTCCAGCATTATTAAAAGCACCAACGGCAACTAATTGAGTATTATAAATAGTCAATCCGTAAACAACACCGTTTAATCCTGTACCCAATGAACTCCATGCTGTCCCGTTCCATCTTGCAATATTAGAACCGGGTGTTGTAAATTCTCCGGCAACTACAAGTTGTCCGTCAAATACAATTGCAGCATTAACCTTTCCGTTAGTACCGCTGCCTATTGCATTCCATGACTGAGCAAATACAATGTTTGATGTTATAAATAAGAAGAAAACGAAAAAGGAAACTATTCTTTTAAATCGTATTTCTAAAAACATAAATCCTCCTAATTTAGTTTGATTACAAATATACCTGATTTAAAGTATAATTTCAAATTATAATTTTATATTGTGTATTAAAATTGTTAAAATAATGCAAAAATCAGCTATTTGTTAAAAAAATCATAAAATTAGTTAGTAATTTTTTTTTAATAGAATTGAATATTATTAATAATTCATATTATTTATATTATAATTAAATATATTACTTTTTTGAATAAATTGAGAAAGTACGTAATATTCTAAAAACCAATGGCAATAAACTTCAATAAATCTACAATTAAAGCTCAGGAAGCAATTCATCAGGCAGGTGAAATTGCTGCTAACTATTCTAACCAGCAGATTGAACCGGAGCACCTTTTAGCAGCTATGATACAAAATGATGAAAGTATTTCGGTATCTTTAATAAGAAAGATAGGTACTAGTATTGATACATTACGTATAAAAGTTTCAGCATTAATTGATAAATTACCAAAAGTTTCCAACACTACAACCGCCAATCAGTTTCTTTCCAATAACCTGCAAAAAGTACTTGATGAAGCAGTTAAACTTGCAGGAGAATTACGAGATGAATATATAAGTATTGAGCATTTATTAATGGCTATTGCTGATGATAAAGGCGAAACCGGAAAATTACTTAATAACCAGAGTGTCAATAAGGAATCACTTTTAACTGCGCTTAAAGAAGTAAGAGGCAGCCAGAGAGTTACTTCGCAAGATCCTGAGGAAACATATCAGTCTCTTAAAAAATATGGAAGGGATCTTAACCAGTTAGCAAAACAGGGAAAGCTTGATCCGGTTATTGGAAGAGAAGATGAAATAAGAAGAGTCCTTCAGGTTCTATCAAGAAGGACTAAAAATAACCCGGTTCTTGTTGGTGAGCCCGGAGTTGGAAAAACTGCTATTGCCGAAGGGCTTGCTTTCAGAATTGTAAATGGTGAAGTACCCGAAAATCTAAAAGCTAAAACTGTAATTGCCCTGGATATGGCAGCTTTAATTGCAGGTGCAAGTTACCGCGGGCAGTTTGAAGAAAGACTGAAAGCTGTAATTAATGAAGTAAAACAAAGTAATGGTGAAATAATATTGTTTATTGATGAAATTCATACTCTGGTTGGGGCTGGCAAAACGGATGGAGCAATGGATGCTGCCAATATCCTGAAACCTGCATTAGCCAGGGGAGAGCTTCATGCAATTGGTGCTACAACTCTGGATGAATACAGGAAATACATTGAAAAAGACCCTGCTCTTGAAAGAAGATTTCAGCCTGTATTGGTAAACGAACCTGGAGTTGAAGATACAATTTCAATTTTGCGGGGATTAAAAGAAAAATATGAAGTACATCATGGAGTAAGGATAACCGATTCTGCTATTGTTTCGGCTGCTTCACTATCGCAGCGGTATATTTCAGATAGGTTCCTGCCCGATAAAGCAATTGATCTGATTGATGAAGCGGCAAGTAAGCTGAGAATTGAAATTGATTCTATGCCCGAAGAGCTTGATATAATTGAAAAGAAAATTAAACAGCTTGAAATTGAAACAGAAGCGCTCAAAAGAGAGTTATCTGCCTGAAGGTTTTCAGCTTAATCTTCTTTTTTTATTTCCTTTTTCGTTTTTTTCTTTTCTTCTAATATTGGCAAGGTGAAGAAAAAAGTAGTTCCTTTTCCTACTTCAGATTCAAACCATATTTTCCCGCCATGTTTTTCTATTACTCTTTTGCATAATGCCAAACCTATTCCCGAACCGGGGTATTTTCTGTGATCATGCAGTTTCTGAAAAACCATAAATATCCT
>JAYTUN010000196.1:0-3969 GCA_043744495.1 Ignavibacteria bacterium | reverse complement strand
TACTTTATGCGAAGCATGCTCTGCATAATCCTCATCAGACGGGCTCTAAACGGAGTTTTGCTTGAAAAATACTTTCCAATCCCTGCATTCGCGAGGAGGAATTTGGAAAGGAGTGATTGGTTCTGCGTAAGGTGAGTAACATATTACAATAACTTTGGCAGCTCATTAATTGAATCAACCATAAATGCAATTCCCTTAAATTCATCTTTACTTAAATGATCTTTTACCCACTGCGGAGTATGTTTCTGCATTTTCTGAATAACCTTTAACTTTTTAAACCTGCTGTCATTAAGTCTTAAATAAAGCGGCAAAGCTAGGTCTAAAGAAAATACATCACCAATTACATAATCGGGTTTTTCATCAAGCAATATTTTAAAATAATTGCTCCTTCTTAAATTAACTTTGTAACGTTTGGTAATCTCATAATATTCAGGAACCTCAGTAAATTTATCATCTATGATAAATTTCTTTGCATCTCCAATTGCATGAAGTCTTCCCCTGACAATAGATTTTTCGTTTGTAACTGTCTGTCCTGCTTTACGGAATAAATGCTCAATTTTTTCTGTTTTAGAATTTGACGCAACTACAATTTCAACTCCCGCAGCATTAAGTTTTTTTATTATGGCGCTTGTTGTCTCAACAGGCTTTAGTTTCCCTTCAAGTTTAAATTGTGTTGTTGATCTCATAAAGCAGTCATTGGAAAATTCAGCAAGTGACATATTAGCTTTGGTTTCGATTGCATCTTTTATTCTTGCAAGCTCCTGTTTGAAATGTGAATAAGACCTTTTGCTGGCAGCCCTGCCTATATAATCAAAAATAGCGTTGTTATCGCCAAAAGGGTCTTCCTGGTAATAACATGAAATGCTACCATTGTTGAACCATCCGTATTCGTAAGGAGTATTATCCATCTCTTTTTTGCATTCCTGAAGCAGTTTATTAATCTCTTTTGGAGTATCACTGGTAAGTGATGCAATGCTGGTAATTATATAACTCCATACATAATTTGCTTCAATATCCTGGTTAGTCCATACTCCGTCAAAATCAGAAATTAATTTTACAATAGCCATTATTTACTTTTTATATATATGTTAAACCGTTATCTTAGGAAAATAATTTAGAGTCTTATTAAAGTTAATCTGCAAATTTACAATTAAACTTCAATTAATTTAATGCAAGAATCCGGTTCAAAAAGAGTTTCGGTAATTGTAATAACAGCGGCAATAGTTCTTGTTAAATAATCTGTAAAATGCAAAAAACGGTATTTTTGATTAAAAACCAAATTCTATCACGTAAAACCGTTGTATATGCTCACTAAAAACGTTAAAATGAGAAAATATTCAATATTGATTTGTTGCAATATTTACAGTAATTTAAATAGATTAATATAAAAATAACAATTAAAATATAAAATGAAGAATTTTAACAATTCAGTGTGGTCATTTGCTGCAATATGCGTTCTTGGAGCAATTACATTTTTTATAATTAATGCATTTGATTTTACATCAAATTCAATTATTGATATACAGCCTAAATATTCACAGGTTAAAATATATGCTGTAAACGAAAATGATTTTCATAAGATCGAAGAAGCAGGGCTTTTCCTAGATCATGTAGAGGCAATTGAT
Organism: Ignavibacteria bacterium; assembly: GCA_043744495.1. GTDB lineage: Bacteria > Bacteroidota > Ignavibacteria > Tepidaquicellales > OLB5 > OLB5. The sequence goes on along the minus strand of JAYTUN010000196.1, from coordinate 2,344 downwards.
AATTATGTTATAGCCTGGCTTTCTGAAACAGAAATTGAAATGCTCAGAAAATCTGGTGTTGGCTATATTATTACAATTGACAATTGGATGGAATATTACAACAATCAACCAATAATGAGTGAATCAGAAATGATCGCCGCAATGGAAAAGTCAAGGGATGATTTTAACGTATCACATTCTATTTTCGGTTCAATGGGCGGGTATCTAACTTTGCAGGAAGCAATTAATAAGCTTGATTCAATGAGGTTACAATATCCAAACTTAATTTCATCAAAATTTTCAATTGGTAACTCTTTTGAAGGCAGACCAATATGGACAGTAAGAGTTTCAAACAGTCCCAATGCCCCAACAGGCAGACCCGAAGCCTGGATACACTCTCTTATTCATGCCAGAGAGCCAATGAGTATGGTTCAGAATATTTACTTTATTTATTGGCTTTTAGAAAATTATAACATTGATCCGCTTGCAACTTATATATTAAGATACAGAGAATTATATTTTACTCCGGTGTTAAATCCTGATGGTTATGAATACAACAGGTCAATAAATCCAAATGGGGGCGGTATGTGGCGCAGGAACAGGAAACCCTGCACAGGCAATATTGGCACAGACCTAAACAGGAATTATGGTCCGTATGCATTTTGGAATTGGTCAGGCGGAGGCTCTAGCACAATATGCGGAGATGATACTTACAGAGGCACTCTGCCTTTTTCTGAGCCTGAAACACAAAATGCTATGAACTTTGTTAATTCAAGAAATTTTAAAGCAACATTAAGCTATCATACATACGGAAATTTTTTTATAAGACCATGGGGATATACAGGCCTTCCATCAGTTGATGAAAACATTTACCAGAATTTTTCTGCTGATATGGCTTTGCAGAACCAATATACATTAGGCAGGAGCCTGCAAACTGTAGGATATACTGTAAGAGGAACTACTGATGATTGGTACTATAACGATTCAGGGCATTCAAAAATAATTGCAATGACGCCTGAAGTCGGTACATCAACAGACGGATTTTGGCCGCCGCAAAGCAGAATACTTCCGCTGGCGCAATCAACAATATGGTCAAATATTTATTTTGCATTATCAAGCGGAGGTTACGTAGCTCCAACCAATACAACTCTTAATAAAACATCTTATAATCCGGGTGAAGCAGGAAACCTGAAAGTAAATTTTAAAAACAAAGGCCTGCTATCAGCTCCTAATGTTAAAATTGAGCTAACTTCACAAAGTCAATTTATTAATGTTTCATCTGTAACATTTAGCTATAATTCAGTTGCTACGTATTATCAGGATAGCATTACATTAAACTTTAATGTTCTTTCAAATGCTCCGGTTAATAATGGACTGCCGGTTTTACTGAGAATTAAGCAGAACGATACAAGTATTGTTTATCAGCAGAGAGTTTATATTTGCGTGGGGAATGGCACAACAACACTTGCTGATAGCGCCGAGAATGGAACAAGTAACTGGACTTTTACAGGCGGTTGGGGTACTACAACATCGCAGTCATATTCTCCTCCTACATCTTTTACTGAAAGTCCAACAGGAAATTATGGCAACAATCAAACAATAACTATGACACTTGCTAACCCGATAAATACATCAAATTTTCCGGTTACAGTATTATCTTATTATTACAGGCATGATATAGAACCGCTTGATAATGCCTATATACAGGTTTCAAGCAATAACGGTACAAACTGGGTATCTGTGAAATATTATTACGGTCAGCAATTAAGCTGGAAGCAGGAGGTACTTGATATTACTGATCTGGCAAATCGTTCTACACAAATGAGAATTAGGTTTTTACTTGTTAGTAACGGAACTTTAACAACAGATGGAATCTACATTGATAACATAAAAATACAGAACTACCAGGATGTTTTAACAGGTATCAGTTCTAATGGACAGATTCCAATTAAGTATGCTTTAGAGCAGAACTATCCCAATCCGTTTAACCCGGTTACCAGTATTAAATTTCAGATTCCAAAGGCAGGCTTTGTTAAGCTAACGGTTTTTGATGCTCTTGGGAGAGTTGTTAAGACCCTGGTAAATGAAAATAAGCCTGCGGGATACCACCATGTAGAGTTTAATGGAAGTAATCTTGCCAGCGGTTTATATATTTATCGCATAGCGATCCTTTCGGATAAGATTGAAGCCGATGGGTTTACAGCCGTTAAAAAGATGATGTTAATAAAATAACGTAGTTATTTTTGAAAACTTTTGAATGTCTTATTAACTCAAGTTGACCGCTCAGCTTGCAAATCATTGTTTTTATTTTAACTACGAGTATTAACTCGTGTATTATTAATGAAAATATATTTAGCTTCAGCCA
>JAYTUN010000195.1:0-15776 GCA_043744495.1 Ignavibacteria bacterium | reverse complement strand
AGCATTTCAGTATCATCCGGTGTAACAATTTCCTTTTCTATTTGAAGTTTAGTTATTTGCAGCTTGCCATTGGCTGTAGCCTTCACCATGCCGCCGCCCGATTCTTCGGTAACAAATTTATTTTCAAGTTCATTCTGTACTTCCTGCATCTTTTCCTGCATCTTCTGAACCTGCTTAAGCATTCCAGCCATTGGGTTTAGTTTCATAATGTAATACTCCTGTAATTAATTTTTACACTTATTTTGTCAAATATAAGTAATCATCTGATAAGTAAAAATGTAAGTAATTTGTGACGATTTATTGATTGTAAATTTCCTTATAAAGGTACTTTAAGTATCCTTTCAGTAATATCCCTGTTAATTGAAAGAATTACTTTCCTTCCGTTAAACAAAAATACCGAAGCATTGATCTCCATAAGCATTTCAGTCATGTCCTTCCTGTAATGAACGCTCTGGAAATTATGATAATAACCTTTTTCAAGAGTAAGTTTAATATTATCTTTACCCTGAGGGTTATTTTTTGAAATGGATGTTAATGATAAACCGATAAATTCTTCTCTTTTAAATCCATAAATGTCGCATGCTCTTTTGTTAAGGTCAATAACAATTTCATTTTCAGGGTCAAAAATAAAAATAGCATCATGAGCTTGCTCAAAAAGATTTCTGTAATGCTCTATTGATTTTTTTGTAGTTACTTCCATAGTTTCAAGCTCGTTGACTTTTTTATAGAGCTTTTGGTTAATTTGTGATATTTCGGCAGTCCTTTCCTTTACAATCTGTTCAAGCTCTTCCCTGGAAACATCCTGATTTTCAAGAGCAAATGTATGTGAAGCTTTTTTTATCAATGTAACAAAAGCAACAATAAATATTAAAACGCTTGCCCCAACTCCTGCAATGAAAGTATAATATGTAAATTTATAGCTTGTAGCTGCTAAATCTTTATTCTTTTCAAGGTTTTTATATTCTTCTTTTTTCATTTTATTCAGGAAGTTCTTTATATCTATATTAACTATTTTTCCTCTGTCAAAAATGTTCTTATGGAATTTGTTGTTAGTGCCATTTTTATCCTGTAATTCTATCCCTTCGTTAAATAAAGCAAATCTTTCTGTTATGAGCGGTTTTAAAGCTTCTGCATTTGCAAGCTGTGTTGAGTTATCAAGCGAATTTGTGCGTAATTGTTTTACAAGGGAATCTGTTATAATCCTTTTGTTTTGTATTTCTTCAATAAACTGTTTTTCATTTGAAAGAAAGTATCCTCTTCTTGCGGTTTCAGCTTCATTTACTGATGAATAGATGTTATCCATTAAAGCAGTTCTTTGAAATGTCTCAGAAATAAAATCATGGTCAGTCGTCTGGTCCTGGGTATTCATATATGTTAATATTGAAACAGATATTAGCACGATAATGCCAAGCACAAATAAAAGCGTTAATGATTGTTTATTGAATATAGATTTAGTCATATTATAGTTAAATTTCTAATAATATATGGGAGGTTAATTTAATTTTTTCTTCAGTGTAAAAAGCTTCGCCGTATTTTACGCCAATTTTGAATCCGTAAAATTTAGCTCTTGCTTCAATAAATTCCATAAAAACTGCTGTGCTGATGAAAGTTTCGGGTGCAGGCTTTTCAGGTATATCCTCATTAAAAAACTGAGATGAATAGCATTTTATTGCATTCATTTTAATTTGATATGTTTCAGAAATATCCATTATAATATTAGGCTCAAATGTGTATGTCTGCATATAATTAATATTCCGTTTGGGTCTATATGCAGTTAAACCTTTAGTTTGAATTTTACTCAGCCCCGAATAAAATACCGCTTCTTTAACAAGAATGTGTGCATTATAATGGTCAGGGTGCCTGTCATTATAATGAGGAAAGAAAACTACTTTAGGTCTGTATTTTCTTATAGCATTTATTACTTTTAATCTGTTAGCAGGGCTATTTTTAATGCAACCGTCGGGAATTCCAAGATTTTCCCTTATCTTCATACCCAATATTTTTGTGGCATTTTTAGCTTCTATTTTCCTTAACAGAACTGAACCTCGTGTGCCAAGTTCACCTTTAGTAATATCAATAATTCCGATTCTTTTTCCCGCTTTTACCAAAGAGGCTATAGTACCGCCGCAGCATAGCTCAGCATCATCCGGATGAGCAGCAAAAAACAGAGCATCAAGTTCTGTCATCGTTTATATAAATCCCCCTGACGCAAATTTAATGATTTCAATAATTACCTAAAAGGGAATTTATTATTCTGATTAGTGTATTTTAAAGAAACGTTTTAGTAATAAAATTGGTTATATTATACTAAAATAGGTAAATTGTTTTTAGCTAAAAGTAATGTTAAATTGCTAAAATATCAAAAAAATTGTCCATAACATGAAAAAATTATTTATTGCTTTTTTATTATTACCTGTAATATTATTTGCCCAAACAGGACCAAAACTTGAAGTAGTTGGCGGAGATAACATTAACATCGGAATTCATAAACGGGGAGTTGAAGTTAAATACGAAATTACCTTTAAGAACGTAGGCGATCAGGATCTAAAGATAACAGGTGTACAGACAACATGCGGATGTTCAAGCGCTCTTGCCGGCAGTGATGCCGTTAAGCCCGGTGAAACCGGGACTATTAAATTTACCTTTAACGGGCAGGGAATGGGTATAGTTAGCAAAGCTATAATGATATATACAAATGAAGCGGGAAGTACAACTCACAACGTTCAACTGACAATGAATATGGCTGACCCTATTACTGTAAACCCCGGTTCTATAATTACAGAAGGAAAAGTTGGCGATGAATTGAAACAGGTTGCGACAATCTTAAATTCAATGGATAAGGAAATTGATATTATGGAAATTACTTCAAATACACCTGTAATAAAGATAACTTCTGATAAGATGAAACTTCTTTCCGGTGAAGCTGCATCATTAAGTATTTTAATTAATATTTATGAAGAATCTGCTATAAACGCTGCCATTTTTATTAAAACCTCAGAAGGCGAGTTCCAGATACCGGTTCTTGTTGATGTAAAGGCAAATTAATTCAGGTTATAACTAATTGAGTAAAGTTAAAATTAATTGAACAAAAAAGCCTTATTCCAGGTTGCGGGGATTTTGCTCATCACTCTGTTTGTGGGGATTTTCTATAATCTATCCAATCCAAACAGGATACAGTTTATTGCGAATAAAATAATTGTAGATTTTTCCAGAAGTGACAGTCTTTTGAATACGTTAAGAATTCAGGATTCAATTCTGAAAATTGCGGACTCACTTAAGAATTCTTCTATGAAAAGAGAAGATTCCCTTAGAATAGCAAACGAAAAACGAATTCAGGATTCAATTCTTACTGCAAATAAAACAGATTCTTTAAAACGTATCCAGGACTCACTAAAAACAGTAAACCAGAAAAAAGAAGATTCAATTAAAAATGCGCAAACCGAGCTACAAGACTATCCAAAACCAATTGATATTAAAATAGATTTTGCCAAGGCATTATTTGATAAGAAATACAGGTTTCTTGATGCAAGAGATATTTCAGACTTTGATGCAGGGCATATACAGGGAGCAATGAACATTCCTTTTCATGAAATAGAAAAATATAAGGATAGATTTAACGATTTACCAAAAGAACTGGTTTATGTTACTTATTGCAGTTCAGCCTGTGATGTTAGCATTGATATGGCGTATTTTATGGCTAAAATGGGATTCAAGAAAGTCTATATATTCCATGGCGGATGGGATGAATGGAAGGCAGCAGGATATCCTGCAAATTAATTTTTGTAAATGAAAAAATTATTTGAAAATAAGTTTGTTTCTATTGCCGCAAGAATAGTTCTTGGTGCATTGTTTATGTATGCCAGCTTTGATAAAATGGCTAACCCTGAAGCATTTGCAAAATTAATTGATAATTATCATATTTTACCTTACCAGCTTGTCAATCCGATGGCTATTTTCCTTCCCTGGCTTGAATTTATTACAGGGCTTTTTCTTTTGACAGGAAAATGGGTAAAAGGTTCTTTATTAATTTATACTACTCTGTTAGTAGTATTTATTATAGCTCTTTCTCAGGCTTTAATTAGGGGACTTGATGTATCTTGCGGGTGTTTCAGCGTTAAACCAGCTACAACTTCTGAGGTCTGGCTAAGAATTATAGAAGATTTAATACTGTTAACGGTTGGTATTTTTCTTTTAAAATACACTCCTGAAGAAGATAAAAAAGTAATAGAAAATAATAATTTAATAAATCAAAATAATTAAAATATGATCACAGGTAAAACAGGCAAGATATTATTCTTAATTGCCGGAATTTTAATGGTAGGGGCTTTTTCGGCATTTTTGATTAAAAAAAATATGGATGATCCTAAAACCCATCCTCCGATTCTGACATTTAAAGAAGAAAAGTTCAACTTTGGCGATGTTCAGCAGGGACCCCAGGTAAATGGAGAGTTTGAATTTACAAACACAGGACAAAGTGTTCTGAAAATTGTGAGAATTCAGCCTGCGTGCGGATGCACAGGCGTTATTGCTGATGAGAAGAAAGAATTTCTACCTGGTGAATCTGGTAAAATTAAATTTACACTTAATACTGAAGGCAGAAGCGGTATAAATGAAAAAACCATATCAGTTGAAAGTAATGATATTGCACACCCAACAAAGGTTGTTTCGTTCATTGCTAATATATTAGTGCCTCAGCAAAAATAAATTAATCTAAAAGATGAAGATCGGTTATCTGCAATTTAATCCTGAGCTTTACAAGACTGATGTTAATGCTTCAAAAGTCAGAGAAATGTTGGAAGCCGATAAAAATTGTTTTGATCTGTTAGTATTGCCCGAGCTTGCAAGCTCGGGCTATTTTTTTTCTTCAAAGGCTGATGCTGCTTCAGCTTCTGAAGAAATCCCTGATGGTAAATTCTGCAGAACTCTTATAGATATTTCAAAAAACAGGAATGCTTTCATTGTTTCAGGGATATGCGAAAGAGCACGAAATAAACATTCAGATGATAAGCTTTATAATTCTGCTATTCTTGTATTGCCATCAGGAGAAATTAAAACTTATCGTAAAGTACATTTATTCCTTGAAGAAAAATTATGGTTTACCCCCGGCGATACCGGTTTAAATGTATTTGAAATATCGGGAGATTTTGGGAAGGTGAATGTTGGAATGATGATATGTTTTGACTGGATTTTCCCCGAAGCTGCAAGAACCCTTGCTTTGAAAGGGGCTCAAATTATTGCACATCCATCCAACCTTGTCCTTCAGTACTGCCAAAAAGCAATGTTTACCCGTGCAATTGAAAACCGGATTTTTACAATTACCGCTAACAGGATTGGTACTGAAAACAACAATGGTAAAGAACTTTACTTTACCGGAGCAAGTGTTATTGTTGATACTAAAGGAAATTATCTTAGCACGGGTTCAGATGATAAAGAGGAAATTTCTATAGTTGATATTGACCCAAGTGAAGCTTTGGATAAAAACATTACTATTGCGAACAATATTTTTGAAGACAGAAGAACTGACCTTTATAAATGATCAGAACCTTCTCCAATCGATGTAATAGCCTTCTTTAATGTTAAACTTTTCAGTAAACCCGCCGTTAACTTCAACTACATATCTCGAAGGCTTATTTGAAGGCAAACTTTTTTCTGAGTAAGGCTCTGTTTTCTTGTGAATTTTAACTATCTGTTTTTTAGAATTTATGAATATTATATCAAGCGGAATTATAGTATTCTTCATGTAAAAGCTTTGGTACTCTTCGTTTGGGAATAAGAACAGCATTCCCTGGTTTTCCTGCATATTTTCTCTGAACATCAGCCCAAGGTGTCTTGTCTCTTCGCTTTCGGCAATTTCAACATCAATTTCTTTTAGCAAATTTTTTGAAGAATCCTGGAAAAAAACTTCACCTTGCTTCTTGAACTGTATCTTACCTGCATCTTTGTTATTGGTAGTATCAATTTTAATATCTTCTGGCTGTTTTTGGCAGGAAGAAAAAAATGCACTGAATATAATTATTGTTATTAGACTGAAATACATTGTTAATTTATCTGTTATCATGTTTTCCATGTATATGATTTTAATGCTGATTTTAAAAATAAGTATAGCTTTGCTTTTCAGCTTATTCATCAAGTCTGCTGATTTCATCTCTAAGCTCTGCAGCGCGTTCAAATTCAAGATCTTTTGCTGCCTCTACCATTTGCTTCCTTAATTGATTTATAAGGTCTCTGCGCTCTGCGGGATTGTTCCTTTCAAGCGCCGGATCCGTTAATATTGATAGGCTTGTTTTATGCAGATCTTTTTTCTTTTTGTTACTTCGCTGGTCCTGCCTGCCTTTTGAATCTGCAATTACTGTCGAGCTCATTATTTCTTCAAGGGTCTTTAATACTGTCTTTGGATTAATATTATGCTTTATATTATACTCATCCTGTATCTTCCTTCTGCGTGCAGTTTCTTTTATAACCTTATCCATCGAGTTCGTTATCTTATCGGCATAAAGAATAACAAGTCCGTTCACGTTTCTTGCCGTTCTGCCTGCTGTCTGCATTAACGATTTTTCCGACCTCAAAAATCCCTCCTTATCAGCATCAATAATTGCAACAAGTGATACTTCGGGCAGGTCAAGCCCTTCCCTAAGCAGGTTTACACCAACCAGAACATCAAAATTACCAAGCCTCAGATCGCGTAAAATATCAACTCTATCCAGTGCATCAATTTCTGAGTGCATGTAACGGACTTTAATGCCAATTCCTATCAGGTAATCAGTAAGGTCTTCGCTCATTCGTTTAGTTAGTGTAGTAACAAGAACTCTTTCATTAATTTTTGTTCGCTGCCGTATTTCATGTATCAGGTCATCTATCTGAGTTTTAGTCGGTCTTACTTCTATTGCCGGGTCAAGCAGTCCGGTTGGTCGAATGATCTGCTCAACATACACACCTCCGCTTTTCTTCAATTCGTATTCCGCCGGCGTAGCGCTTGCATAAATAACCTGGTTCTGCATCCCTTCCCATTCAGAAAATTTCATTGGCCTGTTATCAAGCGCTGAAGGCAGCCTGAAACCATAATCAATCAATGTCTGTTTTCTAACTCTATCGCCATTGTACATACCGTTTACCTGCGGAACTGAAACATGAGATTCATCAACTATCAATAAATAATCTTTAGGGAAGTAATCAAACAGGCACGAAGGTCTTGAACCGGGCTCACGCTGATCCATATACCTTGAATAATTTTCTACACCTGTGCAATAGCCAACTTCCTGTATCATTTCCAGATCAAAATTCGTTCTTTGCTCAAGCCGTTGTGCTTCAACAAGCTTACCATCCAATTGCAGCTCAGCAACACGCGCATTCAGCTCTTTACGTATATCAAGAATAGCTCTTTCCTGTCTTTCAGGTGATGTAACAAAATATTTTGCGGGATAAATTGCAACTTTTTCATCAAGACCAATTATCTCGCCTGATTTTCTGTCAAAATACATAATGCCTTCTATCTCATCATCAAAAAGCTCTATCCTTACAGCATTATCATCTTCATAAGCTGGGACAATATCTATAACATCACCACGAACACGGAAAACACCTCGCTTAAATTCAAAATCATTTCGTACATAGTGAATATTTATCAATTTATTTAATAACTCTTTCCTGGCGATCTTTTCTCCGCGGTTTAATACCAATACCTGGTCTGCATACTCTTGCGGTGCGCCTATGCCATATATACAGGATACCGATGCAATTATTATAACATCCTCTCTGCCTTCAAGCAGGGCAGTGGTTGCCCTAAGCCTTAGTCTGTCAATTTCATCGTTAATGGCTAAGTCCTTTGCAATATATGTATCTGTGGATGGAATATATGATTCAGGCTGGTAGTAATCATAATAACTGATGAAGAATTCAACTTTATTCTTAGGGAAAAATCTTTTAAACTCACCATATAATTGTGCTGCCAGGGTTTTATTGTGCGACATTATCAGAGTTGGCTTCCCAATATTATTTATAACATGAGAGATAGTATAAGTTTTACCCGAACCTGTTACACCAAGCAGTGTCTGGTATTTATCACCCCTGATGATCCCTTCGGTAAGCTCCTTTATTGCCTTAGGCTGGTCGCCAGAGGGTTGATAATCGGATTCTAATTTAAATTTAGCCAAGTATTACTTTATTAATATTGTTCGGGGTACTTATTGAAAAATAATATTTATTATTTTCGTGAAAATCCGGCTAGTGAGATTGCAATATCATCCTGTGCAGCTCTCATATCAGTAGCATTACTTCCAAAACCGTTCATAACAATATAGAATATCAAAATCTCGTTATCTTTATCTATTACATAACCGCTTAACGAACTTACACTGTTTATAGTACCGGTTTTGGCATACACATTCCCTTCGGCTTCCGTGCCTATCATTCTCTTTTTCAATGTGCCGTCTTTTCCCGCGATGGAAAGTGAATTCATAAAATAATCAAATGTAAAACGGTCATCATACATAAATTTAAGTATCTTAATAAACATCTCAGCGGTAACTTTATTGTAGCGTGTTAAACCCGAGCCTTCGAGTATTTCGTATGAATACCTCTCAACGCCAAGCTCAGTTAAAAATGAATTTATAACTTCCTGCCCGTCTTCCAGCGAAGCCGGAGTATTTTTAAACTTAGCGCCAAGCAGCTTGAACATAGTTATTGCAGAATGATTATCGCTTTCCTTTAGCATATATGCAAGCACATCATAAATTCCATGGCTTATCTGCGCTACTTCCTTTGCGCCTGTTGGTGTTACACCCTGAATAACTGTACCCTGTACATTTACACCAAGGGTCACGAGGTCAGATGAAAGCAGTTTACCTGCGCTTAATGCACCTGCGCTTTTATCAAGGGATAGTGCCGTTACATAAGGCCAGTATGAAGGTCCCGTATCGCCTTTATATATACCTGATAGCCCTTTATAATTGTTATCAAAGTATGACTCATCTGCAACTATGTTGCCTGTAATTTCTTTTATACCTTTTTTTGTAATTTCATCCGCAAGAGTTTGTATATCACCTGAATTCAGGTCAGGGTCACCGAAGCCTTTTATGTAAAGATTACCATTAATAATGCCGTCTTTTATATCGTTATCATCAGTATATGCAATTGTGGGTATCACGTAATTTGCTCCAAGCTTACTGTATGCAGTTGCTCCGGTTACAATTTTGGTGATAGAAGCAGGTATCATTGCCATTCCAGGGTCAAGCTCATACATTACCTTATCAAAATCTGCATGCAAAACTTTACACGATACTTTAATCCCTGCATTTTTAAGCGGCAGACAAATTGAATCAAGCTTTGCTGATAGCTCTTCAATTTTTTCGCCCGGTATCTTTTGTGAATACGAGAATTGATAAAGGAATAGTACAGCAAATATTAAAGCTGCTTTTAAGACCCGTGTATTTTTAATTTGCATTATCAATTTTTTATATTAGTAGCCGTAGCCTTCAGGCTGCGTATTTACGAAATAATCAAATTATGGTTTTCTTTGCTTCATTCCATATTGCATCCATTTCTTCAAGGTCTGACTCGGTTACTTTCCTGCCGCGCGTTTCAAGCTCTGTTTCAATATAGTTAAACCTCTTTATGAACTTTTCAATTGTAAGTCTTAATGCGTTTTCGGGATTTATCTCAAAGAACCTCGCGTAATTTACTATTGCAAAAAGTATATCGCCAAGCTCTTTTTCAAGCTTTACCCTTACTTTATCGGTCAGCTTGCCTTCGGCATTTTTGGTTGATTCGGCTTCATGCTTAAATTCCTGAAGCTCTTCATCAATTTTTTTAAATGCATCAAAGCTGTTATCCCAGTCAAACCCTACTTTAGCTGATTTTTCCTGTATCCTGTATGCTCTTGTAAGCGATGGCAGATTTTTAGGGACACCTTCGAGTACTGTCTTTCTTCCTTTTTCATTTAACTTGATATGCTCCCAGTTCTTGAGTACTTCTTTTGTGCCGCTTACCTGGGTATCACCAAACACGTGCGGGTGGCGGGAGATCATTTTGTGATTGATGGCATTTATAACATCCTTCAGATCAAAATGACCATCGCCTTCGGCTATGATAGCATTAAACGCTACATGCAGTAATAAGTCGCCCAACTCTTTTTTAAGCTCGTCGTAATTCTTCTCGTCAATTGCTTCTAATGTTTCGTAGGTTTCTTCAAGTAAAAGGTGGCGAATGGAGTCATGTGTCTGCTCTTTATCCCATGGGCATTCATTCCTCAGCCTCTTCATAATACTTACAAACTCATCAAATTCTTTAACGGGATTTTCGGGTTTAAGTCTATGCAATTTATCCAATTGTTTATTTATAAATGCAAAAATAGCCATTTAAGTTGCTTAATAAAAGTCTAATTGCGGGTTAAATGGGGTATTGAGCATTTGAAAGTTCCCAAATGCAATTATGACAAAAAGTAGACTATGAAGGTAAATAAATTTTAACAGTCTTAATTTGTCTAAAAAATATTGAAAAAGTTGTACAAAAAACACTGAACAAACCCACAAAATGTCGTTATTTTTAGTGTTTCTAAATTACAAAGTCTCATATCAGTTAATTAGCATTATGCTATGATATTTTTGTAAGTTATATTTTTATATATTTGTGAAAAGATTATAAATATTATGCCTTCTACTATTAATGGTATAGGTACAACTTTTATCGGCAGAGAAGATGAAAGAGAAGACGGCACTTATGTTACTACAGAGTACGTTACAATATTTTGGATACCTATTTTGGCGATAAAGAAATATAGAGTAAAAGAAGTCAGTAAAGACGAAAATCTTATGTCTTCAAAAAAGGTCTATATAATTTATGAAGAACAAACTCTGAAGGGAAATTCATTTGTTGAAATCGGCAATGGAAAACTAATATTAATTCTAATGTCTTTGGCACTAATGTTCTTAATAGCATATTATTTTTCTAAATGAGCAAATTGCTTCCTTTGAAATTCGCCACTATCATGTCTGGATATGCCAACAAAAAAGCCCGGTCGTAGACAGGGCTTTAGGTAAAAAATGCTTATAAATTAAGTGAAAAGTAAATATAACTGTATAATTTTGAACAACACTTGCTTTTTTTATCTCCCTTTAAATAAATCCTCTCCAGTCAAATCTCTAAATTGATGTGGTCTTCTTGCAGGACTGCCAATACCAAAATATAAATCTTCTTTCGTATTAAAAGTGTATTTTTCGCTTGGAATTTCAATATTATTAGCTACATACAATCCATTCTCTTTGATAATCTCAACTTCGGGGATAGGTTTTTCTTCTGAATCAAATTGTATTTCTGCTCTTAAGTTAAGTTCAAGTTCAAATGATTTCATATTTTATTACCTTTCATTAAAAATGTAACTATTTAAATACAAAAACCCGTTAAAATCAAAACCTTTTAAATTCAATCAAAACTTGCCTTGTTCAAAACTGTATTAAGTAACCTGAATAATCTATTTATGGTATTACAAAATATTGAATTTTTGTGTCTACTCCTGCTGCTCTATAAACGGGTACACCTAAAACAGAAAGTCTAATAGGGCGTAATTTAACCCTTACCATACCAGATGGATTTGTTGCCGGATCAGCATAACCAATATAATAATCTACATAAATTGAACCTAAACTTCCCAGTGCGGAAGTAACTGCGGCTTCAATTTCAATACGATAATTATTAATAGAAATGCCAGTTGTATTAGTTGTGAATGGAGTTTGTTCAGCAATTTTTCCTTTTACTACCGCTGTTACTGCAATTCCATTTATAGTTGAGTTTATTGTGGCTACATCCCATTGTTCTCCAACTGCTTTTGAAAAATCAGCAACAAGATCCCATGATAATGCATGGGTTGAATCTATTAATCTTAACATTCCATATTGATAAAACCTTGTACCATCATATCTCACATAAAAAGTATCGATACTAACTGTATTTGGTGGAGGAATGCCAGTATCCTTTGTCTCACTGCGAATCTGAAAAGCATCAGATTGTCCAAAAAAACTTCCCTGTGATAAATATGATTGATAAGTTTTTAGCTTGGTAGGTCTAACAGTAGTTCCGTTTGTATCCAGGCTATCATTAGTAAATACATAGATTGAACCTACTTTCATATTCAATGTTGGTGGAGTTCCGCCAGTTGTAGTAGTTGTTGTACTATCTTCACCGCAGCCCCAAAAAAACACTGCTGATGCAATAAGTAAAAATGCTGAAAAGAATTTTAGATTTTTCATATTTAATAAATTTATTTACAAATATAATTACTTTTTATAGAATTATCCTGCTTGAAACTGCTACTGAAAATCTCTTATCCGCTATTAACTGGTTTAAACCGTAAGTTCCCACATCAATCGTGAAATTTTTGAATTTTACTCCTGCGCCAAGTGAAATGTAGTATAAACCGGGTCCGCCTACAGATACACCTGTTCTTACAGGCAGGTAGGGAAGTGGGAAGTATTCCGCTCCGAGAGCAAATATATTATCAATTGAATTTCCCGGGAGGTTGTTAATGCCTTTGCACCAGTTGAACTCCATCATCAAATGTTCCGAGGGCTTGAACATAATTCCCGCCCTGTATTTAGTTGGCATCTCAGATGTAAATACCCTGTTCGTATCCTGTGTTTGATAACCGCCAAGGTCATTTACCATTTGGTTATAGGTCGGGTCAGTGCCGGTTACATAGAAATCATAATACGCAAACGCGTTGGTATCATTATTTGTAATAGTATTATAATTCCAAGAAATTTTACCAATGTCGGTAACGCTTGCGGCTATTTTCCATTCTTTTCCTATCTGCATCGAGATCCCAAAATCCAGGCTATAACCATTGCCAGCAGGTTTCGGGAAAAGATTAAACTGTGTTTCTGCTCCGCTTTTATAATCAGTGAAAAAATCTGTTAATGCTGATTCTGTATGGAAGTCCTGCTTACCTTTAATGCTGTCAACATGGTTCACACCGCCAATGCTCTGTATTCCCCATGTGCTAATGTTCAGCTTTGATTCATAAGTTGTAACATTGCCAAACCCGTGTACTAAACCGCCTGATATTCCGATGGAAAAACTTTCAATCCCGCTGTTCTTAAATTTCCACTGCTTGGCATAACCTATGTTATATTTTCTTATCCACCATGCTATCGCTTCTGACTGGTCAAGCTTTACATCAGTTAAATTATAACTTCCATTGGGATTGAAGTTAAATCCAAAAGTAAGCGGCAGGTACTCATCCCTGCTGTTCACATTTGTGTTGAGTCCGACTCTATCAGATACAGAAATATTTATAGCGCCAATTTTAGGATTTTTATAATTTATAGAAAGCCAGTTAAGTTCAAAATCGTAATTCACATCAGTTTTTTCTGCGGGAAGTATAGTGTTCCTGAAATTGAATACCTCATTAATATTTGTGAACAAATTAGCGAAGCTGTTCCTGTCTATCGAAAGATATGTCAGGTAATTGTTGTAGAATGCAATAGAAGAATCTGAACCGTAACCCCCGCCGGTAGAAAAAACCGAAAACTCCCAATACGGAGCAAATGACTTCTTTTTACTTTTAACTTTTTTATTTATATACACGGGGTATGAATAATCATAATTTGCCGGGTTAATACCATACGCATCATTGCCAACAGATGATACTACATTAGAAAATGCCATTGCAGTTGATCGTGCACTTGACCTATCACCTGAATAAATATTAAAACAAAAAATCAGTAAAATTGTAGCAATTAAAAAGGACTTTTTGACCAAATTGTATATTTTTGTTTTTTATTATGTTAACATAGCAAAATATGTGCATTAAATCAATTTTTTAATATAACCTAAAGGAGTGAGCTTTAATATGTGTATTTTCTGTAAAAATTTATGAATAATAACTCAATTTTCAAATTTTTATATTTGCAAAACTGATTTTTCACTAAACCACATATATTGCAGGAATTTAATCCGCAGGATAGTAACGATAGCCAAAAGCCGGCAAATAGCTTTTTAACAGGACTTAACCCATTTGCATACGTTATAGTTGTTTTAGCTATAATATTTTTTTTATACCAGTTTGTAGGTGGTCTGCTTGCATTATCCGCAGGTGACCTTAATACTGATAATCCCAATGTAAAAATAACAAGGGTCATTCTTTCTTTCGGACAGTTCATGTTCATCTTAGCTCCAACGTTATTATTTGCGCGGTTACAGACGTTTGACCTGAAGTCTGTATTCAGGCTTAACAAGCCTAAACAATTGCTGATATTGCTGGCAGTATTAGGTATTGTGATGATACAGCCATTCCTGCAGGGTTATATGTATTTCCAGGAACATGCAATAAATTCGATACCATTTATCAGAGATAGCTTAAAGCCTCTTCAGGATATTTATGATTCTTTTGAAACGGGAACAATGAAAATTGTTAAGGCACATTCTATTTCTGAATTTGTTGTTGTAATTTTTGTAGTTTGCATTACTCCCGCAATTTGCGAAGAAGCATTGTTTCGGGGCTTTGCTCTTAGTAATTTAACCAAAGTAGCAAAACCTGCAGCGGCAATATTTATTTCGGGATTTTTGTTTGCCATATATCACTTTCAGCCGTTCAATATTATTCCTTTAATGATATTAGGATGTTACTTAGGCTTTATAGTGTATTATTCAAATTCATTATATGTTGGAATACTATGCCACTTTCTGAATAATTTCTTTGCCACATATTATTTATATGTTTACGGCAAACCTGAATTTGAAGCCCCGCATTTGGCAGGTGATGAGTTTACCAATACCATAGTTGCTGTAGTATTTTCAATTCTGATGTTTTCAAGTGTGATAATTCTGTATTACAGGCTAAGAGTTAAAACAAATCAGGATAATAATTTTACAATAGGTGAAGTTGTATGAATAATACTTTAGTAAGGGTAATAGTTGCTGTAATAGGTATTCCGCTTATAATCATTTCGGCTGTAATAGGGAATGTAATATTCCTGGTGTTCTGTTCTGTGCTAGCATTTTTCTGCATGAATGAGTTCTATAATCTTTTTGAAAAACCGCATATACCTCCATCAATATTGACAAAGTGGTTTGGGGGAATTACCATCCATAAAACAGTATTCCTGCTTATCAGCTCTTTGATAGTGATTTGTTTTTATTTCGAGCATTTCAATTTTGTTCTCATATTGTATTTTGTTATGTTCATTTTTTTAATTGTTGCAGAAGTGTTTAAAGAAGATATACATTTTGATGCTATTGGCACATGGCTATTATCTGTTGTGTATATTTCAACTCCGTTTGGCTTGCTAAGTTTAATGGATTCTTCCAAGATGTTGGATTTTTACGGCGCTAATTATGCTATAATATGCCTTGTGCTGGTTTGGGTAAGCGATTCATTTGCCTTCTTTGGCGGTAAGCTATTTGGCAGGCATAAGCTTGCCGAAAGAATAAGTCCCAAAAAGACATGGGAAGGCTCCATAATAGGTTTTGTTTTTACAATGATATCTGGTGTTGTGATATGGAAATTTTTCTACCCGGGGTTCACATTATTTCATTGGCTTTCTATTACGTTTATAATTGGTGTATTCGCTCAAATTGGCGACCTGTTTGAATCAAACCTGAAGAGAAGTGTTAAGGTTAAGGATTCATCAAACCTTATCCCCGGTCACGGCGGCGCGCTTGATAGATTTGACAGTATTTTGTTTACCGTACCTGCGCTTTATATTTTCCTTTACCTGAAAAGTACGCTTTAAGATAACAAATATTTGCGAGGAGCATTAGCGACGAAGCGGGTACCCTCTGGGTCA
>JAYTUN010000194.1:0-4004 GCA_043744495.1 Ignavibacteria bacterium | reverse complement strand
CACTGTTTATCTTACCTTTTGTTACCTTGTTCTGCATGAACCATCCAAGGTAAAACGTCCCTGCGCAGAGTATGACGAAAATTGGTATTAATACGTATACTTCCTGAAGCATATTTTATTTCTCCGCAATTCTAACATATATTTTGGGTTGAAACTATTTTTTAGATTAATATTGAATTCTTAAACTTATTTTATGTTTATTTTAAACTATTAAAAATAAAAAACCGCACACGATTTAAACCATAGCGAAAAGAGTTATAGAACCCTCTTCAACACAGTGGGTGAGTGCCGAAATGTCTTTTAACTTCCACTGATCACTTAAATTGGAACTACTAAAAAGCAATTCCCGTGATTTCATAGCTGTAAGCTATAAATGAGGCCTGTAATTGACATAGGTATCGAGCGTTCTCCCCAATTAAATAGTGTTGGTTCTATTTAATTTTTGGCTACGGCTGGTCGGTGCGGTAAATTTTATATAAACTTGTAAATTCTATTTAGAATATCTTGTTTTATATAATCTGTATTAAAAGAACGAAAACTTTAATAATAAAAAATTATCTAAGCAGCTAATGTTTAAGTATTGCTTTCTATATAATCATTAATTTCTTTAACCTGGCTGTTCAATCCGCCAATTAACGATTTATAGTTCTGGTCAAGAACAAAGATTGAGTTCTTTTCCCTGTAATAATTCTCTGCGATATTTAATGCAGAAACAATAGCTACCGTAAAATCAGACTGGTTTGGAATATCATTTTGAACCTTATGCATTAATGTATCTACATATTGTGCGCTTTTTTCAAGAAGCTCAACATCATCACCTTTTAGTGTGTAATGATTATTGAATATTTTGATCATGATATCCTTTGTGTCAATACGATTTATTAAAGTTTAATTTTTACCTTTTATTAAATCCCGACCTTGTGATGCAACAAACAATTAATAATTACTAGCTTGAAAAAAATTAAAAATGGCTGCTCCTTATTTAAGAAGCTAGTAATTATTATTTGTTTTCTGTTCGAGATGCGTATCTAACCTGACCATAAGTTCGCGAATCCTTGATTTCAACTGTGCTTTATCTTCTCCTGAAACTTTATTTTTTCTTTCGTCTAAAAGCTTATATTTGAAGTCTGTAATTTCTTTATCTTTAGTTAAAAGTTCTGAATTACGGTTTGAAACCTTTATTTCGGCGTCACTTAATGAATGTTCTAATTCTTTAATCTTTTCTTTTAGGAATTTGTTCTCATCTTTTGAAATATTGAATTTTTCAACCAATACTTTAACTCTTGAAAACATTTTCTCAAGTTCGCTCTTTAAACCGGAATCGTTTACTTTTAATATTGAGTTATCCATTTGTTGAGTATCTTAAATTACTTTAGGTAAATATATGAATCTATTAAATTAATAGCAAACACCGATAAATTTTACTACTTTCTTAATTCTGCTTTTAGCTTTTTCCCTAACTCTGCTACTATTTGATTCTCAATCTTATTTACTTCTTCGTTGGTCAATGTCCTGTCATCTGCTTGGTACTGAAGGCTGTATGTATAGCTTTTTTTGCCGTCTTCATTTTTTGGTTCAAAAATGTCATATAATGATACCTTCTTTAATAACTTATCAGTATTTACCGAAAGTATTGTATCCATGATTTCACCCTGCTTAATTGAATTATCTGCAATGATACACAGATCTCTTAAAACAGGCGGGAAGTTTGAAAATGGTTTAAATAAAACTTCCTCATTTAAAGTATTGCTCAAGGTTAATATTGTATCTGGCATATAATCACAGGTCTTTCTATTCCGATTGAACTTAGAAATTTTCCGGAAAAACTGATGATTTTACATACTTCATTATTCCGGCTTTTGTATTCTATGCAATAATCAATCAAAGCATTTTGAGCATTATAATCAATTTTTTTGATATTTTCAACACTTAATTTTTCAAACAATCCTTCTGACTCATTGACCATGTCTAATATATCAAAATTTCGCTGTTTTAGGTTAAATGACTGAAAATCATACTCTCCCGCCATGACCAGCATTATGCTTTTAAATTCTGTAACATTCCCTTTTTCATCATTTACAAAGGAATTGCCCGTTTCGAATAGTTTCAGGGAATTATTGGAATTTTCGAAATTTAACTTTATAACATCAAACAATCCAATATAAAGATTCGTTCTTAATACATTCATTTTATCACTTGATGGATTTATTAGATTTATAAAGTTCTCATTAAATTTCCTCTGGAAGCTCTCCTCAACAATTGTATTGGTGATAATTTCCTTAAAACCCCGCCCTATAATATAGCTTTTGACTTTTTGTAGCATATCATATTCTTTCCCTGAAAAATCGCGGGTATCAAGAAACAGTGGGCTGTATTCTGGAATTTCTATCTTTTCATATCCATCAAGCCTGATGACTTCTTCTATAAGGTCAATCTCACGGGTTAGATCTTCTCTACGTGACTGCGGAATTTCAAATTCAATGCATTCACCTTTATCACCAATAAAATTAATATCAATTTTACCAAGCAGTTCTTTTACGGTTTCGGGGTTATATTCAATTCCTGCAATTCGTTTTAAGTGTGATAGCCTGAGTGATACTATTAATTTTTCAAGCTTGTTTGGATAGTTATCAATAAATCCGTTTACAATTTTTCCTCCACCAAGCTCTGCCATTAATCCCGCAGCTCGCTTGCAAGCCCACTCAGTCTTTTCAATATCAACACCGCGCTCAAACCTGTATGATGAATCGGTTTGGAGTCCAAGAAACTTTGATGATAGCCTTGTCAGCACAGGGTCAAAATACGCGCTTTCGATAAATACATCTGTTGTGTTATAGCTGATCTCCGAATTTTCGCCTCCCATAATACCGGCAAGAGCAACGGGTTTATCACCATCACAAATTAAAAGGATATCATCACGCAGAATTCTATCTTTTCCATCAAGAGTCTTAAACTTTTTTGTACTCCCAGCACTTTTAACAATTATCTTTTTGCCTGATATACTTTTATAGTCAAATGCGTGCAGCGGCTGGCCACACTCCATCATCACATAATTGGTAATATCAACAATATTGTTGATAGGTCTTAACCCAACAGCATTAAGATACTTTTTCAGCCATTCTGGTGATTCCTTAACAGTAACACCTTCAACCATCGCTCCGCAGTATCTTATACAGCCTTTGGTGTTTTCAACATCAATAGTTATCTTATAGTTAACATCTTTACCTGAAAAATTATCGGCAAGCTCAGGTTCTTTTATTTTACTTCCGGTCAATGCACCAAGCTCTCTTGCTACGCCTAAGTGCGAGAGCAAGTCTCCACGATTAGCTGTAATACCAATTTCTATTATTACATCATTTTGATTTAGATATTTTGCAAAAGGTGTTCCTATAGGTAAATCTGTTTCAAGAACCATGATACCTGAATGGTCATCACCAAGCTCAAGTTCCTTAGCTGAGCAAATCATTCCTTCGGATACTTCGCCTCTTAGCTTAGCTTTTTTTATTTCAAATCCGCCATTTGGTACTATTGCTCCAACAAGAGCAACACAGACAGTTTGCCCGGAATCAACATTTGGAGCGCCGCAGACTATATTAAGTATCTCGCCAGTACCTGCATCAACTTTACATACAAATAATTTATCAGCATTCGGATGTTTTTTGCGCTCAATAACCTTGCCAATAACAAAATTCTTCAGCTTTACTGCCTGATTTTCAACTCCTTCAACTTCAATACCAAGATCAGTTAATCCTTTCACTATATCATTTATAGGGAGTGAAATATCAATATAATTCCGTAACCAATTCAGTGAAATTTTCATAATTTGCCCCAAAGGGCTCCTTCGGAGCAAATATACTTAACGGTATTTTAAGTATAAAGGAATGAATTTATGCGGTTTTAGAATCCTTAGTACACGACACTCAATTAACAATAAATGTGACACAAATTTCACTAATTACACAAAGAAAACATCAAATTAAGTTAATTATGGACTAATTATTTTC
>JAYTUN010000193.1:0-15955 GCA_043744495.1 Ignavibacteria bacterium | reverse complement strand
GTCCTAATATCAGCTCTGCCAGTGAATAAGCATTCTTTTTATATACACTCTGCGGGCCGCCAGAAAGGATTATTCCTTTAATGGCAGCATCATTTTTTAGATTGCTCATATCAGCCGTGCAGGGAATTACTTCAGAGTAAACGTGGCATTCCCGTACTTTCCGCGCAATAAGCTTGGTATATTGCGAACCGAAATCAATTATTATTATTTTATCTGCTGTCATTCTAATCAATTAGGAATTACGAATTAGGAATTACGAATAAATAATATTTATTTGCCTGCCTTACTTAGCGTAAGCAAAGGAAGGTCATACCTGCCTGTCCGCCTTTGACGTGGACGAAGCAATCTTATCATAATAACTGTTATTTACTTTTTGTAATTTGCTTTTTGTTATTGTACATTGCTCATTTGACATTTAACAAAGCTATTTTAACAGCTCCCCACACAGGTCTTAATTCAGACCTCACTATTATAATATGCGGATATTCCTTTTTTGCAATACTTCTCAAATATTTCTCAAGAAGCTTTTCTTCTGTGAACAATGATCCATGCAAAGCAATAGTAAACTTCTTTTTCTTTAAGGGGATAAAATGCGTAAGCAGATTTTCTGCCGCGCTCTTTATTATATCAATTGACTGCCTATCGCCTTTTTGGGCACATCTGAAAACATGTTTTGTAAGCTGTGATAGCTCAAATCCTTCGTGGTAAACTTTCTTTATGATATTGGTGTGATCTATCCCATACTCTTTCTTCAAAACTCCTGCCAGTACACCAGCATTCACTCTGCCATCGAAATGTTTTGTTACTTTGTAAAGAGCCTCGCGTGCTATCCAGTGACCGCTGCCTTCATCGCCAATATGCCTGCCCCAGCCGCCAATACGGTTCAGTTTACCATTGTTATCTCTATAATAGAGTATTGAGCCTGTTCCTGCAATTAATATTCCGCAAATCTTATCAGCCCGCTCAAACGCCGCCGCAAATGCTATTTCAGTATCAGGAAGTATTAAAACATTTTTAATTCCCGAAGCCTTTTTCACCGAAGCAGCAATTCTTTTCCTGTCTTTCTCATACCTTGCACCTGAGATTCCCGCAACAACAATTGTAATGTTACCTTTGCCAGCTTTTCTTTCGGCATCTTTAACAATATTCACAAGCCGCTTAACCGATTCAGCAAATCCCAACAAATTCAGATTTATGAAAGAGTACTTCAAAGATTCATTTGCTGAAATTTTATCTGCCCCAATTTTATATAACAATGCCTCGCTTTTTGTAGCGCCGGAATCGATTGCTAAGATATACTGAACGTTTTTGGGATGTTTCAACTGTTCTTATTGCGAATTGTTCTGCAAAAATAAGGATAAATGCACAAAAAGGGTATGACTTTAGATTTCTGATTGTAAATACTAAATTAATGTATTATTTTTGAACCGGAGGTAACTATGAAATACTCATACTTATTATTCTTAAAAGTACTTGTTCTTTTTCTATTTACTTTGAGCATTTATTCACAATCTGAGGGCAATTATCAAAATGTTTCGGGTAATTATAAAATGACAATGTCCTTGTTAAAAAGTGAATATAAAATATATGAACCTGTTATTGCAAAATTTGAACTGATAAATCAGGATGTAAAGCCATTGGTAATTTATTCAATATATGACGATGTATCATACGAGCCAGGTTTTGTTACAGATAACAGCAATATTAATGCATATAACAATGGAAGTCGGGGTTTTTATATATCAACTCCTTCCGCAAAAATACAACATGGAGATACTTTATTGTTTTCAATGCCTATCAATAATTGGGGTGATCCAATTTCAAATCCTCAAAGCCTTAGTTTTGAAGAAGTATATTTTGACCAGTATGGTTATTTTAGTCCAAATGAATACAGTATATATTTCCGGTTGCGAAAAGATTTGATAGAAAGATATGGTTCAGATCTAAAGTCAAATTCCGTTTCATTTACTGTTACGGAACTGAATTATGAAGATGAAGAAATATTACGGCTTTACAAAGAAAAAAAGTATAATGAAATTGTAACTAAATATCCCGATAATCCATTTACAGAACATGTTTGGATGTGGAATTTACGCCCATATTGGATAACTGTCAACGAGAGCACTGAACTTGATTACGAAATTTTTTTTAACAAATATCCGGATTCTCCATATTTATTTTACTGGAGATTTATGCTGCCTTATTTTGTTGCTGCAGAAAAAAAAGAGGGAAGTTTTGAAATGGGTCTAAATTATTTGAAGGTGCAGCAAACAGAAGGAAGTAATTTAAACAGGTCTTTGAATAATAAACCTTTTACAAATATAATCTGGCACTATTGCCATATAGATAAAGAAATTAAGTAAGCATTTCTTCGCTTACATCATCAATATCATAAGTAGGCAGTGATACTATCTTTCTGCTGTCCCATTTAACATATTCGGTTTTCGGCTCTTTCCGCACGAGGCACTCAGGCATACTGCAAATATAGCAGCAGCGCGGATTGCACGGGTCTAAATGAATTAAAGATTCAACCTGCTTAGTGCCCAAAG
This sequence comes from Ignavibacteria bacterium, assembly GCA_043744495.1. Taxonomy (GTDB): domain Bacteria; phylum Bacteroidota; class Ignavibacteria; order Tepidaquicellales; family OLB5; genus OLB5. The sequence goes on along the minus strand of JAYTUN010000193.1, from coordinate 13,406 downwards.
CCTTGATTATTTCCCGCTCAACCATATCAACCGTTACGTGACTTTCGCTTACTGATTTATAGTAGGGGACTATCAAATGAAAATCCACCATATATTTATCCCCTGACTTCCAGTATCTTAAGCGGTGAACGTCTATCCAGTCAGGGTAATTTTTCCTGTCATCTTCAAGTTCTTCAGCTATGGAATTAATTATCTTAGCATCATTTTCATTCATCAACCCGCCAATTGATTCGCGCACTAGATTTTTCCCTGTCCATAAAATATTGAGAGCAAGAATTATTGCAACTATCGGGTCAAATAATTTTATGCCGGTTATCAAAACAAGTATCAATGCCGCTACTGCTCCAAAACTTGTAATGGAATCAGTTAGTACATGTTTGCCGTCTGCAATTAAAACCAGACTCTTTGTCTTCTTTCCTGTTCTTACCAAATATAATCCAAGAAGTAAATTTACAATACTGGCTGCGGTGATAATTCCCGCTCCTGTATCAAGAGAAGATATCTCATGTTCGGTTAGTATGGCTTTAATTGCATAAGCAATTATGGCAAATGCAGCTACAATGATCATTGCGCCTTCAAATCCTGCGGAGAAAAATTCTACCTTTCCGTGTCCGTAAGGATGCTCCTTATCAGCAGGCTTGGTTGAAAGTACCAGGCTGTAAAATGCAAATGAAGTTGCAACTATGTGTACAATAGATTCAAGGGCATCAGATAGAACTGCAGCAGAGCCGGTCAATAAATAAGCGCCTATCTTACCAAAGAACATCAAAAAACCGATAATTAGCGATATAAGCGCTGCTTTTTTCTTTATGTGTAAAATTGAAGTTTCCATAATATAATTGCAATTATATTAATTTGTTCACAGTACTTTTGAATAAACTTTATCAAATAAGATATTTATTTCATCTAAAGTGTTTATTAAATTATTATTTTCAAAATACTCGTGGATAATAGTATTTGCATCAGTAATTAAACTATCATTAATGAATATTGGAATTTTTTTTAAATAATTAGAAGAGTTATTTGCTGTATGATTAATAATTTTAAGTAATTTGATTGAAACGTTTGAATTAAATAAGGCTAATAAATAACTCAAGTTGACCGCCTCCGATACAGAAACCGTTAAAACTTCTCTTTTTATCATTTCCCCCTATCAGGGGGAAAACAAGGGGTCATAGCTTAAATTAAACTTATAATTACTCCAGTTGATAGTTTGAGTTCTTTATATCGTTGTTTAATAATGATTTAAAATTTGTAAATGGAACCTCCAGATTAGAATAATTTATGCTCGAAACAGCGTTTCGAGTTACAAGCGCTCAACTTGAGTAAATAATATAAATATTCTTCATTCGTTGGAAATATCCCAACAATAGATTGGTCAAAAAGAGTAGCTTTACTCTTTTAAAAATATCCCATCCTCAAACAAGCCTATGACCTTACAATAATGTTCAGAAATATCTATAAAAATCTATCCAAAGAGAAAGCGCTTGTTCAGTTTATAAAATGGAAAGAAGAGGTACAAAAATCCACAATAGAAGAATTTAATACCGCTCTTCACTCCATAGAATATCACTTAGAAAACATTCTTAATTTTTTTCATCACAGAAGTACTAACGCAAATGCCGAATCATTCAATTCAAAAATAAAAGGATTTAGAGCTAATCTCAGAGGGGTAACAGATATAAGTTTTTTCCTCTTTAGACTTGAAAAGCTATTTGCCTAATACCTATCACTCCCCAGAAAATGAAACTGATCCGGTTAAATGGTCATTAAAAACCACTTACATTTAAACGCCCCCCGGTAACTGTTTTACCAGTTAAAGAAGGAGTAAGAACAACACTGGTTAAAATAGCGCTTTTAATTTGTGCAGCAGTTGACCCTGGATATATGGAAGCGTACAAAGCAACAGCACCTGTTACATGCGGTGTAGCCATCGAAGTGCCACTGTATGAGCCGTAAGATGAAATAATTGTATTGCCACTTCTTTTCGGTAAAGTTGAATTAATACCAGAACCGGGAGCCCCGAGATCTACAGTTGTGACGCCATAATTAGAAAAACTTGATAATAGACCGGTCGATGTAATAGATGCTACAGCAATAATATTATCACTGGTATAACCCGAAGGATAGCTTATGGTGGCATCATTATCAGAACTATTATTGCCGGCAGCAGCCACAAACAAAATGTTTTGTGCGTTCGCTCTGTCAATAGCATTTTTCAACAATTGTGAAAAACCTCCGCCACCCCATGAGTTATTAGTTGCCGGAATATTTAATCCATGCCTTGTTTTAAGATCAGTTATGTAATCAACTGCTTTGATTGCATTAGCAGTGGTGCCACCATTTCTGCCCAAAAATTTGACATAAATTAATGTAACATTCCAATTTACACCCGCAACTCCTTTCCCATTGCCGCCTTTTGCGCCAATCGTTCCGGAAACGTGAGTTCCATGATCATCATCCACGCCATCAAATACAGTGTTATTATCGCCATCAAAATCCCATCCACGCACATCATCTTTATAACCATTTCCGTCATTATCTATTCCATCTATAGGATCAAAAGGATTAGTCCATGAATTACCAACAAGGTCTTCGTGGTTAAACATAGCTCCTTCATCTATCACACCTATATGAACAGAAGAAGAACCGATTTTATTTACAGCCCATGCTTCCCCGGACTGGCTGCCGAATTGGTTGGCAGGTGTAGTTGCATCACCATACATACCCCATAACAAACCGTTGGTATAGTAAGGATCGTTGGAAACAGCACCGTGATAATAAATATAATTTGGCTCGGCATATTCAATTTCTGCACCTTTCATTTTACTGATGGCATCCCACACATCAAGAGGAGTGCTAATTATATAAAAACCTTCATTATCACCAAATCGTTGCATAGTTTTGGTTACAACTTTTTCGGTAACGCTTCCGCCTATTCTGGCAAAGGCCTGGGATCTTTCATTTTCAGAAAATTCTGATTTGAATTTCACTAAAATTTCATTAGGCACAAACTTGCCTATAGATTGTTGTGGAATCTGGTTGTCAGGTAACCATGTTTCATTTTGAAGATCGGTGTTGTTCACAAGTTCCTCCTTGGTACAACTGGCAAAAAAAGCCATGAAGATAGAAAATACTAAAACCAAAAACAATTTTTTGGATGTAGATAAATTTTTCATAAATGTTTAATTTAGTTTAGTTAAACAAATAAATTTCTGATTGCTAATATGACAAGATAAGAATAATATTTTCAATTTCCAAATTTATTTGCATTTATTTTAAAAATAATTTTATTACGGGTTTCGGGGATAAAAAGTTTTGTTTGAAAACATCTTTTCAAATTCCATATTCATCAATTTTGCCAACTAATCTGCAATTTTTAACTATGTTGTGTGTCTTGCCACCGAGCGCAACATGATTTGATTTTGGCATATCAAATATGGGTAAATTTTTTGCTGCTTCGTTTATGACATAGGTGTTTCGCACTCCGCTGTCAAATAATGTCCAGTGGTTTTTTCCATTTACTTCAATATTGCGTTTTATTCTGCCCTTGAGTTTAGAAATTGTCCCGAGTACTCGGGATGAATTATGTATTTTGTTTTCTTGTACGACTATTTTTTGTAAAGGTTTCATTTTATTTATGGGCAGTTCTAAAAATTCAAAAAAGATGAACCACAAAGAACTCAAAGGACAACACAAAGTTCATTACAGAAGGCTTTTATAAGACCACAATGGATGAAATTGCCCGTGACCTGCAGAAATATTAGACCCAAATAACCTTGAGGATGGCTGGAAGATGACAACTTATATGAAAAATAAATATGGATATCATTGCGCCTTCAAATCCTGCGGAGAAAAACTCTACCTTTCCGTGTCCGTAAGGATGCTCCTTATCAGCCGGTTTGCTTGAAAGTACCAGGCTATATAACGCAAATGAAGCAGCTACTATATTTACAATTGATTCAAGTGCATCTGATAGAACTGCTGCAGACCCGGTTAAAAAGTAAGCTGTCAGTTTTCCACCGAATAATATAACCCCGATAACAAGTGATATCCCTACAGCTTTTTTCTTTAATTTCAGATCTGAAGTTTCCATTTATTCACAAATATATGCTAAAAATACATTATTTTTTAGAATAATAATTTACACACAATAAACGATATTTTTAAAATCCCGTCTTAGAAATGAGGGGGGATTTTTTTGTATCAATTTGAAAGATTGTGTGTTATATTTTACGAAAGCAATAAAGTTAAAACTTGTAGTTATTCCTGCAATATTCAGCTTGGTTGATGATGTTTTTATTAGATTAAAGGGAAAGAAAAAAGCTGAAGTAAAGCAGATTACAGGCGAAGAAGCTCCGGCTAATGCCTGATTTTTTTTCCGTTCATTAGATTTTTGATATTTGTTATTTGATATTTGTTATTTGATTTTATTACCTCCGTTTGTTCAAGACGGCGCAACTACACCTAACCGTGAAAATTTTGACAATACGATGTCTTCAGCTGTAAGATTTGGAGCCATGTTTGGCGCAGGCGTTGATGTAAAATTATGCAAAACCGTTGGTGTGTTAATTGGCGATTGTGAGGCAATTCGCTCTAAAATCTCACTTTTTTGCAGTATTGTATAGTCTTTACAAATAGTTTATATTACTATACTATAGTATGTAGTTATTTAAAAAATGCTTTTAATTATAATAAAAATTATTTTGAGTTCTTTCGGAAGGAAAGATTTTTAAAATTAAACAATGATAATAAAAACAACAATTTTTTCAATAATAATTTTAACATGTTTTATAGCTTCATCATTTGGACAGTTAAAAGAGCGCGATAATATGCTGGGCGGTTCATTAGGATTTTGGGCTAAAGGACAGGTCCCAATGTTTGGTGTTAATTTTGAATCACAAATTACACAGGCAGGGGTTGGGTCGGTTGGTTTAGGCGGGATATTCAGATATTATTCATATTCCTATAATTATAGTAACGGTGATTCAAGAAAATATTCATTTTCATCATTTGGTTTACAGGCAAATTATAATTTTAACCAAATTGGTGATGGAAAGTTTGTTCCATATCTTGGTGCAGTTTTAGGCTATAATTATGTAAATAACACTTATACAGATGTAACTAAAAGAGGGGTTTATATAAGTGATATAACATATACAAGCGGGGCATGGCTTTGGGGGCAGTTAGGAATGAGGTATTTCTTCAGTCCTTCTGTTGCAGGTACTGTGAGGCTTGGCTTAGGTAATAATGATTTTAATACATTAGAGCTGGGTATAGATTTTAAGTTGTAGATTTTAAGTTTTAATGATGAAAAGTATCAATGCTATAAATGATGTTAAGTACCTTTTGAAAGGTGTAAAAAGTAATGAAGATTTTAAAAGAAATAAGAATAACCATAATATTAGCTGCAATATTTATTGGTTTTGGATTTGTATCATGTACAAAAAAAGCAGATGAAACTTCAAACAACAACAAGGTTGAAGAAGAAACTGTAGCCGTTAGCAATGAAGATTTTACTGAAAAAGATGAAGATCTGCTGACAGTAGATTACAAAGAATTTTATGATGCGCTTGCTCCCCATGGCGAATGGATCAAAGTAAAAGGAAATGATATTGGGGTTGACCTTAAAAAGGAATCAGCTTCTTTAAACGGAAGCAGATCAATATCAATTAGTGATCTTTTTGGTGTAAATACAGCTTATGCCGATAATGCTGAGTTTGGTTCGTTTTATGTATGGAAACCTGCTCCGGCTCTATCAATAACAACAAGTTCAGTTGAACCTGTTGAGTACCAGCCATATACAAATGGTCAATGGGTATATACCGATGCCGGTTGGTATTTTAAAGCGGCTACGCCGCCTGAGGAGATCACCTCACATTACGGCAGATGGGTTAATTCACCATCAGTTGGCTATGTTTGGATGCCCGGAAGAGTTTGGGCACCTGCATGGGTTGACTGGAGAGAAAATGACACATATATAGCCTGGACACCTATTCCGCCAAGTGTTTACTTCGTCAATAATGTTATTATAGCTCCGCCTTTTGTTGAAGAAAATTATATAGTAGTGGAAAAAAGATATTTTATTGAGCCCACTGTATATAAATATATGTACAAAGAGAACAAGAATAAAATAATGATAAAAGAATGGCGCAGGATAGATGGTGTAATGGTTATGAATAAAACTGTAATTAATAAGGGACCTGATTACACAGTTATTCAAACTATAACCGGTAACCCGTTTGAATTGGTAAAGATAAATCACGTAAAAGTAAAAAATGAGGTAAAATACTCATCAAATCAGTACTATTTATTTTCACCCGATTTTAAACGTATAAAAACAAAAGGCAAATATACAAAAACAGTTTCTATGCCCAAAGATTACCTGACCCATGATAATGCAGTAGTTAAACATGAAAAGAATAAACAAGATAAAAAAGAGTACGAAAAGAATGAATCTCCATCAGATAAAAAAAATAAAGATGAAATAAAAGATGACAAAGGTAAAGATGACAAAGGTAAAGGTAATGATCAGAAATGGGAGAAAGGCAATAAAAACGAGAAAGAAAAAAGAAAGTATATTGATGACGGCAATATGAAAGACGGAGGAAAAAACAAGGACGGAGGTAAAAATAAAGATGGCGACATAAATAAAGATGGTGGCAAAAATAAAGGAAAAGATAATGGTGATAAGAATAAGGGGAATAAAGAAAAAGAAAATAACGATAATGGTAAAAAGAATAAATAAAGCGAATATTAAGCTTGTGTAACATAAAAATAAATGAAGTAAAATTAAAAGAAAGCAAAAATGAAATATAATAAATTTAAAATATGCGAAGCATCCTTCGGAAAATATTTTTTAACCCTGCTTATTGCAATTTTTATAATTGCAGGTATTAACGGCTGCGGAGAAGATACAGTAGCGCCACAGTCAGATAATGTAGATATCAGTTCAATGAGCACTGGTGACTCAATAGGCGACCAAATTGGCATACTTGTGCTTGATACAGTAAAAGTATTGATAAAGGACATTAAACTTAATGTTGCCAATAATAATCAGGATTCAACTAACTTTAAGGTTGGACCTTTTGTACTTTATCTGAATATGGCATCAAACGTTAATATTATCAGCACTGCTTTTATACCGGCAGGTACTTATGATAAAGTAAGATTTCAGATTCACAAACTAGGAGATAATGAAACTCCGCCAGACCCTGATTTTGTGGATGTGAATGGAAGGTATTCTGTTGTTGTAAAAGGCAGGTATGCCGGAGAATCATTCGTTTTCAAATCTAATAAGTCCGCGCATCAGAAACTATCATTCCCCAATTCATTGCAGGTAAGTGCATCAGGGAAGTCAAATATAACTTTAAAGATACAGCCTTATATATGGTTCATTGAAAATGGCGTATATTTGGATCCGCGTGTTCCTGCTAACGAAAGCAAAATTGATAACAATATAAAAGATAATATAAATAATAACTTTAAAGCTTTTAAAGATAACGATAGAAATGGTATTCCTGACTAGTTAATAATTATTTTGAGCAAAGGCATATTGAATGAATTTAAGTTAACCGGAACAATTTTCTGTATAACAGAGTAAAAATAGTAAATTGTTTAACTTAACCATTCTAAAGCCATGAAAAAACAAGCAAAAAAACCATTTTTACCTTTGCTGGCATTAATTACCATTTTAACAGCTTTATCTGTTTCTGCATACTTAGTATTCTTTAATACAGATGAACCTGTCAAAATGTATCAGACAAATGCCAGGATAAACAATTCAGCCCCGCTCCTACCTGCCTACGGCAGTCAGGCAGGTGCAAACGGAAAAATTGGAAGCGGTCCAATAAAATTTACAAGCTTTTTAGATAACAATTATTATTATGATAATAACAGCGTATATCTTTACATCGATCTTGAAGCAGATAAAATTAAGGAAAGCTCATCAAGAACGCCTATGAATATATCTATTGTAATTGATAGAAGCGGCTCGATGGGCGAAAAGAACAAGCTTGAATATGTTAAAAAAGCTGTGGAATATTTAATTGATGAAGCATCTACTGATGACTATATATCAGTTGTAACTTATGATGATAATGCAGATGTTCTGCAAAAATCACAGGTTGTAAAAGATAAATATGAGCTGCGCCAAAAAATTAATTCACTTCAGCCCGGCGGCTTTACAAACTTAAGCGAAGGTATGTTTGAAGGTTATGACCAGGTTAACCGAAATTATATGCGCGGTTACGTAAATAAAGTTTTTCTTCTTTCCGATGGACTTGCTAACCGCGGTATTACTGACCGGTTTAAGCTTGCTGATATGGTACGCGAAAAAAATCGTAAAGACGGCATAACAATATCAACATTTGGTGTTGGTAATGATTTCAACGAAAACCTGATGGCGGATATTGCCGATTATGGCAGGGGAAATTATTACTATATAAAGAACTCATCAGATATTCCCGAAATATTTGCATCTGAGTTAAAAGGAATGAGAAATCTTGTGGGACAGGGAACAAAGATGAAAGTTAAATTCCCCGGTGAAAATTTAAAAGTAAGCAAAGTATTCGGCTATCCATACGAAGTTGAAGGTGAAAATGTTACCATTGATTTCAAAGATGTATTTTCTGGTCAGCAGAAATCAGTTTTAATAAAATTTGATATTACAAAAAAAACAGATAGAAAACTTGTTTTTGAGAATGAGCTTACATACTCAGATGTTACCGCTGATTTCAAACTTGTTACCGAAAGGAATATAAATAACATCCAGCAGACATCAAGCATTGAAAAATATAATACAAATAAAAATGAAATGGTAGTACAGAACATTTCAACTTTTGAGGCAAATGAAATGATGGAAGAAGCTTTACGCAATGTAGATGACGGAAATTTTACAAAGGCTAAGGAGCTTATGAGCGGTGCTCAGAATTATATGGGTAAACAAATGAATACTGTACAACCTTCACCTGAAATGAAAAGGCAATCAGATAATATTGAAAGATATACCAAAGACCTGGAATCTGTTGATACAAAATCCGATGAAGAGAAGAAAGAAATGCAGAAATCAGGCAAATATGATAATTATAATGTAAGAAAAAAGAATGAGTAAACGATTTGTCAGATTCATCAGATTTGTAAGATTTTAATATCAAACATTAAGGCGGCTTAATTGCCGCCTTTTTATTTTTCAATAAAACCCCCACTTTTTACCCTAAAATTCTTCCTTGACTTATTTAAATAAATCACGTTATTTGTAGAAATAGAAAGGGAATTATAGAGAAAATTCTTGTGTTTCAACATTTATACAACCAAATAGACACAAAATAATGCAAAAAACTAAAATTGCTTCCTTGTTTTCACACAGAAGATTTCTGTATATTTTCCTTGTTTTTGCTTCTACTATCAACCTTTTTGCACAGGGTACAGGAAATAAATATGCAGGTGAGTTCCTCGCTATAGGCGTTGGGGGCAGACCCCTTGGCATGGGCGGAGCTTACGTATCACTGGTTAACGATGTAACCGCAGGCTACTGGAATCCCGGAGCATTAGCAAGGATTAACTACCCGCAGTTTTCTTTAATGCATGATGAACGCTTCGGTAATCTAGTTAATTATGATTACGGCTCTGTTGCTATTCCATGGGGTGTTAATGCAGCACTTGGCTTAAGCGTAATAAGGCTTGGTGTTGATGACGTGCCCAATACAAAAAATGCATGGCTTGACCTGAATAACAACGGTTATTTTGATAATGGCGACAGGCTTGATTACAGCCAGATAAAATTTTTCAATGCGGCTGACTGGGCTTTCATTGCAACTTATTCAAAAAAACAAAGTGAAAAGCTTTCTTATGGAGTTAACCTCAAAGTAATTTCACGAAGCATAGATGACGGCTCTGCATGGGGTATTGGCTTTGATGTAGGCGCTATATATAACATTTCTCCTAAATTCCGTATTGGAGCTAACCTGCAGGATATAACCACTACACTTCTTGCATGGAACACCGGGCGCAAAGAGCTTATTACACCAACTGCAAAAATTGGCGGTTCGTATGATATTCCTTTCTTCAAAACGGGCAGAATAACTCCTGCATTAGATTTTGATGTAAGATTTGAGAACAGAAAGTTTGCTTCGCTTGCAAGCGTTGGACCAGTGAGTTTTGATATGCATGCAGGACTTGAATACGGATTTAAGGACCTGTTCGCACTTAGAGTGGGCTATAATGACGTTAAACAATTGACATTTGGCGCTGGGGTAAAATTACCCAAGCTTAATTTAGATTATTCCTTTGCGAAGTTTGATGGCAGTGACCAGCTTGGTAATACACATAGAATTTCTGTAACATTTACACTTGAAGATGAAAAGTTTAAGCGCAAAGGCGAATAACAGTCATATTTAATTTTTCATAGAATCTTTCAAAAACGTCCCGTAAATTGCGGGACGTTTTTATTTTCAACCCTGAACGCAGTGAAGGGTCTATATTTTCTTTAATACTTCTGTTAATGAGAGGGTGCTGAGATTAGCGACATTTATTCTCGTGCCACGAATAGTAGATTTTATTATCTAAAAATAAGTTTTGATTGTTGAGATTCAAAAATCAAATTAGTTACTAATTTCGTGGCACGATTATTTTTTGATTTTTTTCATATTTGCGTAACAAGAAAAGCGCCGAAGGAGAGGAGGGAATGATGAGTGAGTCTTTTTAATTCTTTTTTACATTCTATAATTTTGATATATTTCACTCCCTCTCCTTTGGAGAGGGAAAATCACGCCGCAGGCGTGATGGGGTGAGGTCTTAATGCAAATCAAACGCTACCAAAAAGTCATTTACTCTATAATACTCGCCATATCTATATTATGGTGCGGAGGAATATTAATCGCTCCATACTGGGCGGGCGAGCCCGGCATTAAAGGCGATATTTCCGAATATACATACACATTTTTCGCCAAATCATGCCACCAGATAGATAGCCGCTCACATCATTTGTGCGAGCACAAATTGGGAGTATGTTCGCGATGTACATCAATTTACTTTGCATTTTTAGCCGGAGTAATTCTTTATCCATTTATCAGAAAATTAAGCAATATCGATCTTCCAAGCTTATTTTGGTTATTAATACCTGTCGGATTAATGATATTAGATGTAGCACTTGATTTATTAGATGTTCAGAAAAATTCTTTTATTACGCGGGATATAACAGGCGGGATAATTGGTATAGTGCTTCCGTTCTTTATTATCCCCGGTACAATAAGAGTGTTTTACGAATATTTCACTCCGCCTGATGTTTTACCAAAAAAATAACCATTTTATACTTTTCAAAAATATTTTTTGCGAGGAGCGTAAGCGACGAAGCAATCTAATTAAGTTAACTAATTTTATAAATGACTCATCCAAGTAAATTTACACCTATAATTATCAGCACTTTTGTGATGCTGTTCATTTCACTTTTCCCCATATTAAATCTGATTAATGTTCTTTGCTGTGCGGGTATTATCTTAGGCGGATCTGCCGGAACATACTATTACGCCCGTCAGCTTGAAAAAGAGGGACAGTTAATAACCAATAAAGACGGCATTATGATAGGGTTGCTTTCGGGAATTATTTCCGCAATATTATATGTGATTCTTTCCACAATTATTGTTATGCTAAGTAAACAGAATCCCGTTGAACTTGTATATAAAATGGTAGAGGAGTATGGCATTGCTATTCCGCCTGAATCAGAAAAAATGCTGCAGACAGTAAACGATGAATACAGCCGCAACGGCTTTAGTACAATTATGATAGGCATTGAGCTGTTTTCAAGGATTATTTCTCACTGTATATTTGGTCCAATTGGCGGTTTGCTTGTGGCATCAATTATAAATAAACGCAGAAATAAATTATAACTACTTTACACGTATATAATTGTAGTTGTTAAATTCCCCTCTTGAGAGGGGTGGCGCTTTAGCGCCGGGGTGTGTTATATAATATTAATTTTTTTGAAATAATTTATTTTGTTCAATAATAAATACTTCTCAATAGTCCAAACTACCTCTCACCAAAGCAAAAAAACTATTGTATTGCTAATTGCAGTATTGTTAATTGGTTTATTGAACGTTTACTTTGCCCCAATCAAATATTTCTTAAATGATGTTATTGGCGTGCAGAGTGTTAACGGCTGTCCGCTGCTTACATTTACGGGAGCTCCCTGTCCATTTTGCGGAACGGGAAGAGTATTTTCATGCATTACAGATATTCCCAAAGGTTTACATTATTTATCACTAAGTTTTTATTATAATCCAATGGGATTGTTGTTTTACATTATATTCGGATTTTTCTATTTTACTGTCCTTTTACTTGCATTCATGAAAAAGAAAATAGTTCTTAAAAAATCTGCCATAAGGCTTTGGTATATCCCTGTAATATTCTTAATATTAATGTGGGTTTTAAATATATTATACGGTCATCATCATTAGAATAATGTTTTTAAATAATTTTATTCGTTTTCTAAGTTGCTTTTTCAGATTTGTTGTATTATATTTATGTTATACAACAGATACGATTCTTAGGGCAACCCACTTTATGTGAAATTTTATAATATTATGGCTACGTAGTAGCCCCCTTTGGGGCTAAATTACCGGAACTTGAGTAAAAGTAATTATGCATAATTTGTTTAACAAAACCCAAAATTCTTTTTTCCTTTCGAATAATATCCGAAAAATATTTTATTTGTTTTTTTTGATTTTGGCTGCTATACCTGTAAATGCGTTTAGCCAAAATGCTTATATTAATGATTTTAGAGTAAACGATGATGCAACTACTAAATCACAATTTAACAGCAGAATTGGAGTGGATAGCGCAGGGAATTTTGTTGTTGTATGGAATGATAGAAGAAACTCACTTGCAAACAACTCATCACAAGTCTATTGCCAGATTTTCGATAAAACTGGAAGTAGAATAGGCAATAATTTCAGGATTGGACAGGATACTGCAGGTGTATTTGGATTAACAGTTTTAAAAGACGGCAAATTTATTTGTCTTTGGAGTAGAATTTTAAATGGCGGATTTAATGCTGAATTATATTTTCAAAGGTTTGATAGAAACGGAATACCTTTAAATATACCAACTAAAGTTATCGATAGTGTTTATTCAAGCACAAATCTAAATTATGGAGATATTGCATCAGATTGTAATGGAAATTTTACAGCTATTTGGCAAGCAAGACGATATGCAACAACTAACAGCGTTTTATATGCTCAACGTTTTGACAGCATTGGCAATAAGATTGGATTACCAATAATAGTAAATGATACCATTGGTTTTTTTAATATTATTAATACCAAAATTGCAATGGATAAAACCGGAAATTTTGTTGTTTCATGGCTGGACAGAAGATATAACGTTTCACAGGGGAAGGATGATGTTTT
>JAYTUN010000192.1:0-4049 GCA_043744495.1 Ignavibacteria bacterium | reverse complement strand
GAGCGGAGCGACAAAGCAATCTCATAAATTCAACTAAATTTAGTTACTCTGCAATCTTGCTAAGCTTCGAAATAATTAAATAATGACTTTTGAGACAGCCTCTTTTTTTGGTTAAAATATTCTGATTATTTCGTTGTTTTGGGCGGAATAAAATCTGATTTTTTCTTCATTAGCTGTGTAGCTAAAGCGCCGAATAACCTGAAAAGCTGATTATTGCCTATTACCTGGGTAATGTAAGCTGCTGGTGTGTTAGGGTCAGCGCTTGGTTCTTTATAAAGATTTATCACTGTTGGCTGTCCTGCTCCTGATAATGTAACTGTATATGTTGGCACAGGAAAAGTAGTCATAACAGTATCTTTAAAATCATCAGTATTAAAATTTGCCAAAATATTCAGGAAACCTTCCATCACAGATGATGAAACAGAATCACTATCTATCTTCCATTTATTAATTGAATCTTTTAATACAGTAAAATCAACTCTATTTGAATCAGTTGACTTAAATGAAACTTTATTAACCGAAAATGGCTGGATAGCAACAATAAATTTATTACGGTAATCTTTGGAAGGTTTTGTAAATAGTGCTGCCGTTAGGTTAGATGCAAGAAGTATCCTGTTTTCATCCGGCTTCATGATATATGAATTATCGTTAGCCTGTGTTTTGCCAAGGATAAATGTTCCCAAAAGCTTTCCTTCCTGGTAAGTGGATATCTTTGAATTGTTTACTGAATCAAGATAACTGTTAAACTTTGCCGGATTTTCTGAGGCAACACTTTCCAGTGTAAAATTTTTAAGGTCCCTCAGCATCAGGTTAATATTGGTTGTATCGGCAGAATAGTTAATTGGCTTTGTAAGCTTCCACTGGTTACCTGATTTTTCGAGTACAATGGTTTCACTGTTCTTTACAATTTCTATTTTATCTATTTTAGATGAATCAGCAACGAACAACTTTGCATCAAGCTTTTCTGTTGAAACTTTTTCACCTGTTCTGAAGAAGAGGAAATATATTGCAATTAGAACCGCAAATACTGCAAGTAATATTTTTATTGATTTATTCATAAACTACTGTAATTATATCTTTTTTTTTAACTAAAATTATTTTTTTTAATCAGCTTTTTGATGCTTTTTTCTTTCTCCATCTGAAGAGTCCATATAACAGTACCAAAATGGGCGGTCCTGCAAGCATGCCGTATTTTACAAGGGTCTTTGTGCTGTCTTCTATGGAATTAAGAGGCTTAGGATTAGCATCTTTCATTCTGATCATAGAAAGACCGGCATCATCACTCATATAGTCTATCATATTTGCAAAGAATAACAGGTTCTCATCCGGTCCGCGGAATTCATCCTGCGCAAAATCTCCGTTACCAATAACAATAATTTTTGAATCCGGGCTCTCTGGCTTTACGCTTGTTGGCACAGGGGATGAACCCTGCATTGTATCTGTAGGTATCGTCTTTCCATTATAAAAGCTTTTGAACTTACCCTCATATATTGCACCTAAGCTCAAATCTTTAAATTTAAACATACTATCAGGAAGCATTTGCCCAGAAGCCTGAACAATTGCAAATTCATTTGATACACCAGTCTTTGGAGATGATGTAAGTAATGGTGTTACTTTTACACCTTTAGGTCCGGCTGCGTTTAGATCTATATCGCTTGAAAAACCAAGAAATACCTGACCTATACTTGCAAATGAAGGAATATCATGATTAATATTAATAATTTTAGGATAATAAGGGAATGGTATCTGTGTGTACATCTGCATTCCGCCCTGTTGAACAGGAACCTGCACAAATGCACATTCCTTATCTGTAATAATAGTAGTGTTAACTTTAGCTCCGTAACTTTCTAGCAGGTCTTCAAGTCCTGTAGCAGTTACCTGTGCTATCTGGAATTGCTGCTGTGAGGTAACGTTTACCTTGCTTAGCATGAAAATTACTTTGCCGCCGTTCATTATATACTGGTCAATAGCAAACTTTAGGTTTTCAGGAACTACGGGCGGTGGTGCCTGCTGCTGACCCATCTGCTGTTGTTGCTGCTGGGGAGCCTTTGGCGAAAATACTACAAGTGTTTTCACGTCGGCAGGAATAGGGTTATTTTTTGAAGCATCAATATTTGTTACATTATAGAACTTGGTGAGATATTGATTAACTTTTCCAATTTTATCTACACCCGGCATACCATCACCTGAGAGTATTCCAATCTTCTTCAATTCAGGCTGAATAAGCCTGTTAATTACACCGGTAATATCATATTCCAGATTTTCTGTGCTTCCAATAAACGGAATTGCTTCCTGCTTACCGCCATATAACAATACAATACCCATATAGGCTTTTAGAGCTTCAGCCCTGTCATCTTTAACTGACTGCACCTGTACAGGCTGAATGCCGTATTTCTGCGCTTCTTTTTCAAGCTCATCCTGGTCGCTAGGACTTATTATTTCATAAGATATCTTACTGCCAGAAACATTGCGGTAATCATCCAATAATTCCTGCAGGTAGCGCCTGTTATTGTTATAAGGAGCAGGAAGGTTATCGGTAAAGTATGCTTTCACAATAAGCTTATCATCAAGCTTGGAAACAATATTTTTACTTGCATCAGAAAGAGTGTATATCTTGTTAGGAGTAAGATCCCACCTGAAAAACACCTTCACAGCAATTACATTTAAGACTACCAGAATACCCGCAACAAGCAGGACGCTGATTATAGCCTGCCGCCTTCTTGATTCGGTCTTCTTTTTTCTGCTTTGAAGTCTTTCATCCTGTTCTATCTCTTCGGATGATTCTTCGGTTACATCTTCCTGCAATTCTTCTTTGTTTTCTAACTCTTCTGACATAATCTATATTATAATGCTTTTATATTAACTTCTTTAAAATAAAAACTGCTTTATTGCTTTAAATGTTTAAGCAATTTACCACTTTCTGCTTTCAAGCGATACCTTTGTTAAAAAGAGAGTGAAAAATATCATTGAAAAATAGTATATTAATACCCTTGAATCAATTACACCTCTTGAAATATTGCTTAAGTGATAATCTGTTGTTAAATACTCAAAAATTGAAACTAATGAAGTTGGAAATACTATTAAAAGTTTTCCTGAAAGGAAGAAGAAAAGACAGATAAGAACACTTACTATGAACGCAATGATCTGGTTTTCAGTTAAAGATGAGACAAAAACACCAACACCAACAAAAAATGCGCTCATTAAAATATAACCAAGCAGGCTTGTTAAAAATGGCCAGAATGGAATAGGTCCTATCATTTTGATGATAATAAAATAAAGTATAGTAGGCGAAAGAGTTATAACTATTAAAGTTAAAGCTGAGAGATATTTGCCTAAAATAAGCTCAATATCAGTTATAGGTTTAGTAAGCAGTAATTCCAGTGTACCTTGTTTCTTTTCTTCTGAAAAGCTGCGCATTGTAATTGCCGGGATAAAGACTACGAACAAAACAAGCTGTATGAAAAAGCTTCCAAAAAACTCACGCATTGAAGCAACGTTTATCTGGAAAAAGCTCATTGTGAACAAAAATCCCGAAATGACCATGAAAACTATCATAACAATGTACGCTACAGGAGAATTAAAGTAAGATTTAAGTTCTTTTGAATAAATGGTTTTAATATTAGTTGTATTCATATATTACTTAGTTAACTCCCTGAATATATCTTCTAATGAAGTTTGTTTTGCCTGCAAAGAAAGCACCATTGCCTTCTGTTGTGTTACTTTATTTGAAACTACTTCCCTTAGGTCAGCGCCGTGATCACCGTAAATATTGAAAATAAATGAATCACCCGTATCTTTTAAAAATTCAACTTTAGTTACATTACGGATATCTTTCAAGCTTCCTGAAAGTGCATTTTTATCGCAATTATTTTTTACTTCAAGCGTTACAAGGCTCTGCCCTTTTGATTTTGCCTGAAGTTCTTCAGGTGTGCCGTCTGCAACTATCTTACCTTTATTAATAATAATTACCCTGTTACATGTAGCTGTAACTTCTGAAAGGATGTGCGTAGATAGAATCACTGTTTTTTCCTTACCAAGTTTTTTGATAA
>JAYTUN010000191.1:0-16067 GCA_043744495.1 Ignavibacteria bacterium | reverse complement strand
TGCAGTAGAAGGTCCCAAAGATAGGGCAGAGTTGTTTGTCAGCCGCGTATCTGTTCCCCATGTTTCGCCTTCATCGGTTGAGCGTTTGTGATATATTTCCCAATTTCCATCTCGCCTGTCAAACCATACAACATGCATGGCGCCACCGGGCGCCGCTGCTACACACCACGCATTATTGCCCGATGTAAACGAAAGCGCAGGGTTATTTGTCAGCCGAACATCCGGCAGCCATTGGGCGGAGCAATG
The DNA here is from genome assembly GCA_043744495.1 of Ignavibacteria bacterium. Classification (GTDB taxonomy): domain Bacteria; phylum Bacteroidota; class Ignavibacteria; order Tepidaquicellales; family OLB5; genus OLB5. The sequence continues at coordinate 15,821 of JAYTUN010000191.1, read as the reverse complement.
AGTAATGAATAATGAGTAATGAATAATGAAAAGAAATAAACAGATAAATAATTTTTTCATTTTATTAATACCATCCTTTTAGTTTGGTTAAAATATTCTGTTGTTAAAGTATAATAATAAACCCCACTCGCAAAATTTCCCGCATCCCAAACAACTTCATACGTCCCGGGCTGTAACTTTTCGTTTACAAGAGTTGCAACTTCACGACCGAGTATATCATACACATTCAACTTTACAAACCTGTAACTTGAAACCTGAAACCTGATAACAGTTGTTGGATTAAACGGATTCGGATAGTTTTGTGAAAGAGAAAATTGATTCGGTATTTCAGTGCTTATTGGAATTATACCAACAGGATTACCTGTTGGGTCGCGTTTGTAATATATCTCAAAGTTCCCATCACGTTCGTCAGTCCATACAAGATGCACAACTGAACCGGATAAGCATACGGAAGGGTCCTCTGAAATAGAAGGGGCGTTCGTCAGTCGTGTATCAGAGCCCCAGATTACACCTCCATCTGTTGAGCGTTTGTAGTATATCTCATAGTTCCCAGAATCACGAGTGTCCCACCATACAACATGCACAAACAACGCGGATACTGCTACAGAAGGATTATTTGATTCAGCAATGTTATTCGTTAGCCGCGTATCTGCTCCCCAGCTTATGCCTGCGTCGGTAGAGCGTTTGTAGTATATCTCACCGTTGACCCCATTACGCTGGTCATGCCACACAACATGCACCATTGAACCGGATACTGATATAGAAGAACCGGATGAAACTAGAGGGTTATTCGTTAGCCGCGTATCTGCTCCCCAGCTTACGCCTCCGTCTGTCGAGCGTTTGTAGTATATCTCATAGTTCCCATCACGATTGTCAGCCCATGCAACATGCACATTTGAACCGGATACTGTTCCAGAAGGAGCCGTTGAAACAGCAGAGTTATACGTCAGCCGCGTATCTGCTCCCCAGAATAAACCACTAGCTGTTGCACGTTTGTAGTATATCTCACCGTTCGCACCATCACGAGTGTCTCGCCATACCACATGCACCACTGTACCGGATGCTGATACAGAAGGTATCACTGAAAAAGCAGGGTCATTCGTTAGCTGCCGATCTGGTTCCCAGCTTATGCCTGCGTCTGTCGAGCGTTTGTAATATAGCTCATAATTCCCATCGCGAAGGTCAAACCATACAACATGCACAAACGTACCCGATATTGCTACTGAAGGAGAGTATGAACCCGCAGAGTTATTCGTTAGCCGTGTATCCGCTCCCCAGCTTACGCCGCCGTCTGCCGAGCGTTTGTAGTATATCTCATCGTTCCCATTACGCGCGTCCCACCATACAACATGCACAACGTTCCCGCTTGCTGCTATACACCACGTATTGTAAGAAGTATAAGAAGTAAAGGGATTATTAGTCAGCCGAACATCCGGCTGCCATTGGGCAAATAAGTTGAAAGTTAAAAGTATAAAGTTGAAAGTTAAAAAAGTTTTCATTTGCATATCCTCACTCGCCTGTTCAGGCAGAGTAAAAGTTAATGGATAGTTCTAAAAATTTGTACTTTACAAATATAACTATAATATTAAGTAATTCATTGAGACTTATAAGCACAATCGGTATATTTGTAGTATAATAAACATTCAAATGCCTAATACCAAATGTCATAAATACCACTCCTTTTTGAGGGAAAATATGTCATATTTATGTGGAATACTAAAATTTAGCATTATAGTTCTTTTAACATTATTTTCACAACTTAGCGCACAGCAAAAAACATACAATTTTTCTCAAGTTGATAAAATTATTGAAGGCGGGATACAATCACAGGCATATCCATCAGCAGTATTGGTTATAGGAAATTCCAAAGGGATAATTTACCAAAATGCATACAGCAGGTTAACATATAGCGAAGAATCACCCTTAACAACTATGCGAACTATTTATGATGTGGCTTCAGTGACAAAAGTAATTGCTACAACTGCTGCAATAATGAAATTGTATGACGAAGGAAAAATTGACCTGAATGCCCCTGTGTATCAATACATTCCTGAATTCAATAATAATGGAAAAAGCGATATTACAGTTTTCAATCTGCTTATTCATAATTCAGGCTTAACAGCATGGACGCCATTTTACCAGGATCCCAATATGGATTCACCCCAAAAAGTTAAAGATGCAATATATAACTGTGCTAAAGAATACGAAACAGGTTCAAGAACATTATACAGCGATTATAACGCATTCCTTCTTGGTGAAATTATTGAGCGCATTAGCGGAATGAAATTAGATAAGTTCTGTAAAGAAAATATATTCAACAAATTAAGCATGACAGATACTGATTACCTTGTTCCTATGACAGAAGACTACAGGATAGCGCCGACTGAAAATGATACATACTGGCGAAATCAATTGCTTGTTGGTTATGTGCATGATGAGCTTGCAGCAATACTTGAAGGTGTTTCAGGAAATGCCGGGTTATTTTCAACAGCTCCTGATTTATTCAGATTCATGCAAATGATGCTTAATTACGGCAGTTATACCGATGAGCGAAGGATGTCGCCATTGCCATTACAGGATACAATGTTCAAAAGCTCCACAGTTGAGCTGTTTACAACAAAGGTTACAGGACTTGGTTACAACAATACAAGAGCATTAGGCTGGGAAACCAAGCCTGAGCCGACCAAATATCCGCCTGCATGCGGCAATAAGTTTTCAGGCAATAGTTTCGGACACACAGGCTATACAGGGACATCGGTTTGGTGCGATAGAGAAAAAGACTTAATTGTAATATTCCTGACAAACAGGGTTTATCCAAACAGAACGAGCGAAGAAGTAAGAAATATAAGACCCAAACTCCATGATGAAATATGCAGGATACTTGGTTATTAATAGCTTTGATCTTAAAATAGAAAATTATCAACAATACAAATAATTAATATTAAAAGTTAAAAAAATATATGAAGGCTTTTAGAAACGAACCGTTTACAGATTTTTCCAGAGCAAAGAATGCAAATAAATTCCGTGAAGCCCTTGCGAAAGTTCACAATGAATTTAACAATGAATACCCTCTTGTAATAGGCGGAGAAAAAATATTTACTGAAGATAAGATATCTTCGATCAATCCATCTAACACATCAGAGATAATCGGCAGAGTATCAAAAGCAACACCTGAGATGGCTAACAGGGCTGTAGAAACTGCTTATGTTAAATTTGATGAATGGAAAAGGGTACCGGCTAAAAAACGAGCAAACTTCCTTTTTAAAGCAGCAAAGTTAATGCGCAAAAGAAAATTTGAATTTGCAGCATGGATGGTATATGAAGTTGGCAAGAACTGGGCTGAGGCAGATGGTGATGTAGCAGAGGCAATTGATTTTATGGAATTCTACGCAAGAGAAATGCTTAGATACAATAAAGGCATAAAACTTGTTAAGATAAAGGGTGAAGTAAACAAGCAGTATTACATTCCGCTTGGAGTGGGTGTGGTAATTCCGCCATGGAACTTCCCGCTTGCAATATTGGCAGGTATGACAACTGCAGCATTAGTTACCGGCAATACTGTTGTGTTAAAGCCATCAAGTGACTCCCCTGTTATAGCATCAAAATTCATTGAACTACTAGAAGAGATAAAATTACCTGCAGGTGTAGTAAATTTTCTGCCGGGTTCAGGCGGATTAATTGGCAATATGCTGGTTGAACACCCGTTAACAAGATTTATTTCATTCACAGGTTCAAGAGAAGTTGGACTTCATATAAACCAGCTTGCTGCTAAACCGCAGACTGGTCAGAAATGGATAAAGCGAGTTACCGCAGAAATGGGCGGAAAAGATTCGATTGTTGTAGATGGCGTGCTTAAATCAATAGATGAAGCAGCGACAGGTGTAGTTTCAGCAGCATTCGGATACCAGGGACAGAAATGCTCGGCATGCTCAAGAGTAATAGTTCACGAGAAAATTTACGATAAATTCATAGACCTGCTTGTTGATAAAACTTCGGCTATTAAGGTTGGTCCTGCTGATGAAAATCCGGGAATGGCAGCAGTAATTAATAAGCGTTCGGAAGAAAGTATTTTGAATTACATCAAAAAGGGAGTTGAAGAAGGCGGAAGGATTGCTTTTGGCGGAATTAAAGCAAACGATACCGGGTATTTTATTCAGCCTACAATTATTGCTGATGTAAAACCAAATGATACTATATCACAGGAAGAAATTTTCGGTCCCGTGCTTGCAGTAATTAAAGTAAAAGATTTTAATGAAGGAATACAGGTAGCAAACAATACAGAATATGGTTTAACAAGCGCTGCATATTCAAAAGATAAGAAGAAGATTAAAAAAGCTGCGGAAGAAATATTTGTAGGTAACTTATACCTTAACAGGAAATGCACAGGTGCGTTGGTTGGCGCTCACCCATTTGGCGGATATAATATGAGCGGAACATGCTCAAAAGCAGGCGGATTTGATTACCTTCTGTTATTTATGCAGACAAAAATTATTACTGAAAAGATTTATGCGAAGCATCCTTCGGACAAATAATAACATTGCCTGATATAGATGTAATAATTGCCGGCGCAGGTATTGTTGGACTTGCATCAGCACTGAAAATTCTTGAATCTAACCCCGGAACCAGGGTTACCGTTTTAGAAAAAGAGAGCGCAGTTGCAAAGCATCAGACAGGGAATAACAGCGGTGTGATACATTCCGGTATTTATTACAAACCCGGAAGCCTGAAAGCGCAAAACTGCATTCATGGTTACAACCTGCTTCTGGAGTTTTGCAAAAAGAACGAAGTAAAATTTGAAATCTGCGGCAAGGTTATTGTTGCTGTTAGTGACGAAGAATTACCAATGCTTATGAGTATATTTGATAGAGGCATTGCAAACGGTCTGACTAACAATAGGCTAATTGATAAAGATGAACTGAATGAACTTGAACCGCATTCATACGGTATTAAAGCAATACACGTTCCATACACCGGAATTATTGATTACAAAGAAGTTGCCGGGAAGTATGCCGAGTGCATTATTAATCTTGGGGGCGAGATAAAATTCAACGAAAAGATAGTTAAGATTAACAGATCAGGCAGTACAATTGAAGCAGTAACACAGAACAGTTCTTTTAATACGAAAATTTTCGTTAATTGCTGCGGACTTCAGTCTGATGAAGTTGCAGGATTGACAGAGAAAAAGCTGGATACAAGGATAATTCCATTTAGGGGTGAGTATTACAAGATTAAACCAGAAAGAAGATACCTTGTTAAGAACCTGATATATCCTGTTCCTGACCCAGCTTTTCCGTTCTTAGGTGTACATTTTACAAGAATGCTGGATGGCGAAGTTGAAGCGGGACCAAATGCTGTTCTATCGTTCAAAAAAGAAGGATATAAAAGAACAAGTTTTAGCTTTAGGGATAGTTTCAAAACATTCACATGGAAGGGATTTTACAGCATAGCAACTAAATATTACAAAACGGGTTTTGGAGAGTTTCACAGGTCATTCAGCAAAAAGGCATTTGTAAAAGCATTGCAAAGGCTTATGCCTGAAATAACCGAAGATGACCTGATACCGGGCGGCGCAGGTATCAGAGCGCAGGCGATAAGTATAAACGGCAGGTTAATTGATGATTTTTTGATATACGATAACGGTAATATTGTTAATGTGCTTAATGCTCCCTCGCCTGCTGCGACATCAAGTCTGGCAATTGGCGAGACAATAGCAAAGAAAATTAAAACTAAATTATAAATAAGAATGAAGCTAATAAAATTATTTTCTGCATTACTGGTTTTAGGTCTTGTATTGAACTGTAGCAAAATAACTGAAAAAGTTGAACAAAAGGTAAACGAAAAAGTTAATGAAAAAATAGATGAAAACCTAAAGAAGATAGATTCATCTTTGGACAGGAATAAAATTGATTCATTAATGAAATCACTTGATACATTAAAGAATAAAGCAGATTCACTTCTCAATGAAGATAACAGGCAATCGAGAAAATCTAAATAGACAGGCTATAGGCGCACCTGAGTTGAAGATCACGTACATATTACTAGTTGCCCTCATTTTTTCGGGATGCAGTTTGTTCCAAAAAAAGAAATTTGAAGATACCGATACGTATAAAGAGCTTATGAAGCAGCAGGAAGAAACGGACAAAAGATTAGATTCAATACGAAGGCAGAATTACAGACAAATAAATGATTCTGCAGATAGATTCAATAAAGAGCTTGATTCATTAAAACGAAGTACTGATTCACTTGAAAAAGAGCTTGATAAAAGCATTCAAAATCTGAAAAACAACAAATAATAAATATAACAATCTTTAGATGAAAATTCACGAGTACCAGGCAAAACAGATCTTATTAAAATACGGAGTACCTGTGCAGAACGGTATCCCGATAAAAGATATGTCAGAATTTGACGGAGCTATAAACACGCTACAATCACACGGGATAAACCAGTTTGTGGTAAAATCACAGATACATGCAGGCGGCAGAGGCAAAGGTAAAGTTTTCAATCCTAATAACCGTGGAGAGCTTATACTTGATGGCGGAGTAAAGTTCACAACAGATGCCGCAAAAGCAAAAGAATACGCCGGGAAAATTCTTGGTAATTTACTGGTAACACATCAAACAGGAGAAGAAGGTAAATTGGTACAGACTCTTTTTATTACTGAAGGACTAGACTATACGCATGAATTTTATATTGGCATTCTACTGGATAGGACTGTAGGCAAAAATGTTATAATGGCATCAACAGAAGGCGGTGTTGAAATTGAAAAGGTTGCCGCGGAAAATCCCGAAAGGATCATCAAGGAATGGATAGACCCAAATATTGGTTTACAGACATTCCAGGCAAGGCGTCTTGCATTTGGACTTGGTTTAAGCGGAGAAGTTTTTAAGAATTTTATCACATTCATAAAAACTTTATATAAAGCTTACGAAGACAGCGATGCATCATTGATCGAAATAAATCCGATGGCTATACTTAATGATAACAAGATTGTCGCACTTGATGCTAAGATGACACTTGATGATAATGCGATGTTCAGGCACCCTGATTATCCTGCTCTAAGGGATACTAACGAAGAAGACCCGCTTGAAGTTGAAGCATCAAATTTCAACCTGAACTATGTTAAGCTTGATGGTAACGTTGGTTGCATGGTAAACGGGGCGGGACTTGCAATGGCAACAATGGATATTATAAAGCTTGCAGGCGGAGAGCCGGCGAACTTTCTGGATGTAGGCGGCGGAGCTTCCAAGGAAACTGTTGAAAACGGTTTCAAAATAATTTTAAGTGATCCAAACGTAAAAGCTATTTTAGTAAATATATTTGGCGGTATTGTAAGATGCGACAGAGTCGCTGGCGGTATCATAGAGGCTGCAAAGAATATTCATATTACTATTCCTATAGTGGTAAGACTTGCAGGCACAAATGCTGATATTGCAAAGAAAATGCTTGATGAATCCGGCTTAAAATTATTAAGCGCTGAAGGATTTAAAGATGCTGCCGAGAAAATAACACAGGTACTTAACAATTAACAATTTTCAATTAGCAATTAACAATAAAAAATATTGACAAGAGGAGGATAAAACATGGGCTCATTTACAGCAAATAAAATAATTCTAGATACAACTAAGAACTTTTGGCATTTAGCACCTGGTGAGAATAAATGGCTTTGGAATGACTTAAGGAAACTAAACTATCTGGGTTACGAATGGTGTAAAGTTTATTTAGGTGATTTGAAGAATCTAAACAAAGAAAAATATGATAGATTGTCTTCTGCAAATGGAATACCAAAGAAATATAGAAGCATACAACAAGCAATGTATTTTTCTAAAGTTAAATGTGGTGATTATTTTTGTATTATATCTGGTAAAGAGTTTTTAGGGTTAGCTGAAGTTTTAGAAAATTATAATTACAAAGATACAAAGCTTAATAATCAAAAATTAAATAAATTCTTTAAGGAAATTGAAAAGGAACCATTCCAAACAGTTAAAATAAAATGGCTAAAAAAAAATGATCGCCTTGGTTTGTTATATTTATCTTATCGTAAAACATTCTGTAGATTAAATAATGGAAAAAGATGGAAAAATTTATTAAAGATACTTAACGATAATAATATTGATTCATTTTTTGATAATACTATATCGTCAGATATGGATAAAAAAGTTATAAAGCATGAAAAAGCTGAAAAGAATAGTGAAAAATGGCAAAGAAATACAAAGTTTGTAAACCAATTTAAAGCTAAAAATGAGAATTTTGGCTGTAAAGCATGTGGATTCGATAAAATTTCAAAATATAGATTTTCGAAGGAAAAACCATTTCTTGAGTTCCATCATATAGAAAAATTATCAAAAGTAATAAACAAAAGATATATTCTAAACAATCAAAATGTAGCATTACTTTGCCCTAATTGTCATAGAGCAATTCATAGAATAATGTCTGAGAAAGAAAAAAGTTTAATTACAATTGATTCATTTAAGAAAAACTATTTAATAAAAAATTCAGCATAAATAAATATTATTGGATATTCACTCAAAATACGAACCGGTTATAGGACTTGAAGTTCACGCACAGATGAAGACTAAGAGCAAGGCTTTTTGCAGATGCTCGACTGATTTCAGCGCTGCACCAAATACGAATGTATGCCCCGTTTGCTTAGGGCATCCCGGCACTTTGCCTGTGCTGAATAAAACTCTTGTGGAGTTTATTTTAAGGATGGGAACGGCAACAGACTGCATGATAAGGGAAAGATCAATATTTGCGAGGAAAAATTATTTTTATCCTGACCTGCCGAAAGGATACCAGATATCACAGTTTGACCAGCCTATTTGTGAACATGGTATGGTTGAAATTGAAGGAAAAAAAATAGGTATTACAAGGATACACATGGAAGAAGATGCGGGTAAGTCTATTCATGATTTTGCATCGGATGAATCATTGGTTGACCTTAACAGGTGCGGCGTTCCATTAATAGAAATTGTGAGCGAGCCTGATATGAGAACACCAAAGGAAGCATACAATTACCTTACAATGCTTAAGCAGTTGGTTATTTATCTTGATATTTGCGATGGCAATATGGAAGAAGGAAGCTTAAGGTGTGATGCAAATATATCAGTCAGATTAAAAGGAACAGAAAAATTCGGTACAAAGTGCGAAGTGAAGAACCTGAATTCGTTTAAAAATGTTTCAGATGCAATAGAGTACGAAATAAAAAGACAAATTGAGCTAATTGAACAGGGCAAAGAAGTCATTCACGAAACAATGACTTATGACGCGAAGGCAAGAGCAACAATACCAATGCGCTCAAAAGAAGAGGCACATGATTACAGGTATTTCCCAGAACCCGATCTTGTTACAGTATATATAGATGAAAAATGGAAGTCTGATATAAAAGCAGCTTTACCTGAATTACCTCATCAAAAAACAAAGCGATTTGTTACTTATTACTCACTCCCCGCTTATGATGCAGAAGTATTGACACAAAACCGTGAAATAGCTGATTATTTTGAGAAAATCTGCAGGAATATAAATAAGAAAAGCTATAAGACAGCCAGTAACTGGGTGATGAGAGAAGTAATGAGAGTTCTCAACGATAAAAAGATAAATATATCAGATTACATAATAAGTGAAGTCAACCTGGCATCATTGATTAATTTGATTGCAGATGGTAAGATTTCTAACAATATTGCAAAGGAAGTTTATTCTCAAATGCTTGAAACAAGTGGGAAAGATGATAAAAATCAGGATCCCAATTTAATTGTAACAGAAAAGAACTTACTGCAGGTAACGGATACATCGGAAATAGAAAGCATTATTAAGAAAGTAATAGAAGAGAACCCAAAAGAAACCCAGAGATACAGAGCGGGTGAAATAAAGCTTCTTGGATTTTTTGTAGGTAAAGTAATGAAAGAGTCCAAAGGCAAAGCAAACCCGAAGGCAGTAAATGAATTAATAATTTCTAATTTAGGATAAATATGCACCCGGTTAATAAACCGTGAGCAATGGAGAATATATAAAATGTCACAGAAAAAAATGATTGTCGCTAACTGGAAAATGAATAAAGGACTGGTACAGTCACAGCAGTTTGCAGATGAACTTAAAAAATTCACAGAAAAACATAAAGTGATAGAAGCTGATATTATATTATGTCCCCCATTCACATCACTTGATGCAGTAAGTAAAAAGATAAACGGAACGCAGTTAAAACTTGGCGCGCAGAATATGTTCTATGAAACAATTGGGGCATATACAGGAGAAATATCTGCGGGTATGCTTAAATCCTGCGGCTGTGAGTATGTTATTTTGGGACACTCCGAACGCAGGCAGTACTGCAACGAAACCAATGTTATAGTAAACAAAAAAGTATTAAAAGCACTTGATGAAGGCTTAAAGCCGATTGTTTGCATTGGTGAAAACCTGCAGGAACACGAAGATAAATTAACAGAATCAGTAATTGAAGAGCAGCTTTCATCCTGTCTTGCACATGTAAGTGAAGAAGGTGCTGCTAACGTTACTATTGCGTATGAGCCTATTTGGGCAATTGGCACAGGCAAAAATGCTACCGCTCACCAGGCAGAAAGTGTTCACAATTTCCTTCGCAAAAAGCTAAAAAAAATATACAACGAAGAAATAGCAAAAAATACAAAAATAATTTATGGAGGCAGTGTAACGCCTGAAAATGCAAAGGAATTATTCGCCTCCCAAACCGTTAATGGCGGTCTCATAGGCGGCGCGTCTCTTGAGGCAGAGAATTTCATTAAGATCATTAATTCATCACATTAATTAGGTTTATAAAATTTAAAGTTGAATAACACTGCATCAACACAGTTTGATGCAACCAAATAAAAAAAATATAAAGGTAACTATAACAATGAAGGAAGCAGTAATAGTATCAGCGGCACGCACAGCAATTGGAGCATTTAACGGCAGTCTTGCAGAATTAACAGCGCCGCAGCTTGGTGCAATAGCAATTAAAGAAGCAGTTAAAAGAGCAGGCATTAAGCCGGAAGAAATTGATGAAGTTTTAATGGGAAATGTTCTGCAGGGCGGAATTGGCCAGGCACCCGGAAGACAGGCATCAATTGGAGCAGGAATACCAAACACAGTATCAGCAACAACAATAAATAAAGTATGCGGCTCAGGATTAAAATCTGTTATGCTTGGCGAGCAGGCAATAAAAGCAGGCGATGCAGAAATTATTGTAGCAGGCGGAATGGAATCTATGACAAACGCTCCCTACATACTAAAAAAAGCACGCAACGGTTACAGAATGGGTAATGGCGAAATAATTGATCTGATGATAAATGACGGTTTATGGGATCCTTATGGAAATAAACACATGGGTATGTTAGGCGAGCAGTGCGCAGCTGAATACAAAGTAACAAGGCAGATGCAGGATGAATTTGCAAAAGGTTCATACGAAAAAGCTTTGGATGCGATAAAGAACGGGTATTTAAAAAATGCGATAGTTCCTGTTGAATTAAAGGACAAAAAAGGAAATATAACTTTATTTGATACTGATGAAGACCCGGGCAAGGTGAATTTTGAAAAAGCATTTTCATTAAAACCGGTATTTGCAAAAGATGGAACAATTACAGCCTTCAATGCATCAAGCATAAATGACGGTGCAGGCGCTGTAGTAGTAATGTCAAAGGAAAAAGCAGCATCGGAAGGTGTAAAGCCAATGGCAAAAATAATTGCACAGGCAACACACTCACACGCGCCGGAATGGTTTACAACTGCACCGGGATATGTAATTGATAAAGTCTGCAAAAAAGCAGGGTTAGCCAAAGATGATATTGACCTTTTTGAAATTAATGAAGCATTTGCGGTAGTTAGCTGCGCTGTTAACCAGATAGCAGGCTTAGACCCGGCAAAAGTTAATGTAACAGGCGGCGCAATTGCAATAGGACACCCAATTGGCGCATCAGGTGCAAGGCTATTAATAACACTATTATATAATCTTCACAGGCTGGACAAAAAGTACGGACTGGTTACACTATGCAACGGCGGCGGCGAAGCAACTGCAATGATAATAGAAAAAATCTAATTATAAAAAAAGAAATGAATATTCAAAATATAGCAGTAATAGGTTCAGGAACCATGGGTAATGGAATTGCCCACGTTTTTGCACTTTACGGATACACAGTAACATTAATAGATATTAACGCAGAATTTCTTGAAAGATCGGTCAAAACGATAACAGGGAATCTTGAAAGACAGCTTAAAAAAGAAGCCATCACAAAAGAGAAGCTGGATTCTGCTCTTGCCAATATTAAGACATCTACAAATCTGACAGATGTAAAAGATTGCGAGCTTGTAATTGAAGCTGCTACAGAAAATTTTGATGTAAAGAAGAACATATTCAAAACACTTGATGATAACTGTAAAGAAGATGCAATTCTTGCAAGCAATACCTCATCAATTTCAATTACAGAAATTGCAGCTTTTACAAAAAGACCTGATAAGATTATAGGCATGCACTTTATGAATCCCGTACCTGTAATGAAGCTTATTGAGGTCATACGCGGACTTGCCACAAGCAATGAAACATATAATTCTATTAAGGAACTATCCGAAAAGATCGATAAAGTACCGGTAGAAGTAAACGATTACCCGGGTTTTATTTCGAACAGGATACTGCTTCCTATGCTTAATGAAGCGATGTATTGTGTAATGGAAGGCGTGGCAACACCTGAAGCAATAGATAATGTAATGAAGCTTGGCATGGCTCACCCGATGGGTCCGTTAGCGCTTGCTGATTTTATAGGGCTTGATGTTTGTCTTTCGATAATGGAAGTGCTACAAAAAGGGCTGGGTGATTCAAAGTACCGCCCCTGTCCCCTGCTTAAAAAAATGGTAGCAGCAGGTTATTTAGGTAGGAAATCCGGTAAAGGTTTTTACGATTATTCAAAGAAATAAAAATAAAATAATAACATAATGGATTTTAACTTTACAGAAGAGCAAATTGCGATAAGAGATACAGCAAGAGATTTTGCACAAAATGAAATTGCTCCAACTACAATTGAGCGTGATATCAATGCAGAGTTCCCTTTTGAGATAATAAAGAAGCTGGGTGAATTTGGTTTTATGGGAATGATGGTTCCACCTGAATGGGGCGGTGCCGGTTTTGATACAGTTAGCTATGTGCTGGCACTTGAGGAAATATCAAAAGTTGATGCATCTGTTGGAGTTATAATGTCAGTAAATAACTCGCTGGTATGTTATGGAATAAACCAGTGGGGCACAGACGAGCAGAAGGAAAGATTTTTAAAACCGCTTGCTTCAGGTGAAAAGCTTGGCTGCTTTTGCCTATCAGAACCAGAGGCAGGAAGTGACGCAACTCAGCAGAAAACCGAAGCTGTTAAAGATGGCGATCATTACATTTTAGACGGAATAAAGAACTGGATAACCAATGGAAAAAATGCTGATCTATTTTTTGTTCAGGTTATGACCGACAAGGCAAAAGGACATAAGGGAATATCAACATTTTTAGTTGATAAGGATTGTGAAGGACTGGAAACCGGTGTTAAAGAAGATAAACTTGGAATAAGAAGCTCTGATACTTGCACTGTAAGCTTTAACAGTTGCAGGGTAAATAAGGATCAGATATTAGGAGGCGAAGGAGCCGGTTTTAAAATAGCCATGGAAACTCTTAACGGCGGAAGAATTGGAATAGGGGCACAAGCGCTTGGAATAGCACAGGCTTCTCTGGAAGCGGCTGTTAAATATGCAAAAACAAGAAAAGCATTCGGAAGTCCGATTGCAAACCTTCAGGCAATACAGTTTAAACTTGCTGATATGGCAACAAATGTTGAAGCAGCAAGGAATTTAGTACTTGAGGCTGCATGGAAAAAAGACCGTGGCATGCCTTACACAAAAGAAGCGGCTATGGGTAAGCTTCTTGCAAGCAAAACAGCAGTTAATAATGCACTTGAAGCAATACAGGTGCATGGTGGTTATGGTTATGTAAGAGAATACTTAGTTGAAAGATATTTACGTGATGCAAAGATAACAGAAATATATGAAGGTACATCCGAAATTCAGAAAATTGTTATTTCAAGGGCGATGCTTAAGGATTAGAAGATTTATCAGATTAATCAAATTAACAGATCATCAGATTAGAAATCATTCTAAGGGGATAATAAATTTATCTCCTTTTTTTTAGACAATAGGTTATATCCCATGGGATTTCTTCGTCCACGCCATAGGCGGGCAAGCACTTCGTTCCGCGCAAAATGGTGTAGGTTATTTACCTTCACAACAGAAAAATTAAAATAATAAAAAGAAATGGTTACTCTGCGTCCCAAACTCCAGTTTGGGACGCAACTTGAATTTTTGCGAATAAATCAATTATAGTAAAGTTGCATTCACTATAAATACAATATCAAACGCATTTTTTGGACTTCTACTATGTAGCAGTACCTTCGGCGCAACAGACACTAAATGCAGTTATCACTTCGTTCCTCGCTAATCAGGGTATGTTGTTTGTTTTCGCAGCCTGAGGGCTACAGCTACAAATATTTGAAATAAAAAAGGGAACGGTTGTGGCGTTCCCTGCAAACACTTAAATGTAATTTAAAATCTTTACAAACTAAAGTAAAATCTTAAAGTAAGATCAACACTGTTCATATCTTTACCAAACCTTGTTGCAAACGGTATGGTTTGATCCTGTTTTAAAGGTATGAAGTTATAGCTTACTTCTCCGCCAAATCCAAACTGTCCCCCTGTACCTGTAAATCCTGTTATAGCTCTAAAAAGTGGTGCCCACTGACTTGTTGATGTGCCGATAATACTTTGGTCATTTGCATTAAAAGTTGTAGGATTGTTATTGAAGAAAACATCATTTTCTTCTCTAATATATGCAGTTCCAACTCCGCCTCCAATAAAAAATAAACGTGCAAACCCTTTTTGTTTATACATCGGGAAGAATCTGGCATTTAATGCAATTGGTAATGCAATAATACCGTTTGTATAGGTATGAGCATAATTATAACCAATATTATTTATACGGTATGGTTGGGTAAATGCGTAATTTACCTGCCTGTTATTACTGGTAAATAAAATTGAGGGAGATATTTCAATTGTAACAGCCTTAGCTATTGCAAAGCCGAAGAATAAGTTAATATTTGTTAAAAAGCTGCCATTCCTTGTATCCAGAACCGGAAATGCTGAGCTCATATAGCTGTTAGTAAATATCATAAATGAATAACCTGCACCAAAATAAGAGGTTACAGTTTTACGTGTTTTAAACTGGTATGGATTTTTTATGCTACTTTTCATATCTTCATTACTATTTTCGTCAAGCGAATTAAATTCCTTTAATGAACTTTTGCTTTCGGAAAGTTTTAACTTTGTTGTTTGCTGTGAGAATAAACTGCCCGAAATTAACACAAGCAGCAGTAGTGATTTAATAGATAATTTCATTATTTATTTCTCCTTATAGAATTTTTATTTTATTCCTGTATTATATCCAATATTTTTACAAAGATACGAAAATATTACAGAATATACTTATTAAAGAATATACCTGCTTAGATCCCTATTCTTTACAATATCTTTCAGTTTGTCATTTACAGTATCTTTAGTAATCACGATCTTTTTTTCCTTAATTTTATCGGGAGTATTATACAAAATATCTTCTAATAATGTCGATAGAATTGTATGCAGCCTTCTTGCACCGATATTTTCCACCTGTTCATTAACTTCGGCAGCTATCTTAGCAATTTCAAGGATACCATCATCTTCAAATGAAAGCTCGACATTTTCTGACTTTAGCAGAGCTTCGTACTGTTTAAGCAAAGCATTTTGCGGCTGAGTAAGTATTTTC
>JAYTUN010000190.1:0-4169 GCA_043744495.1 Ignavibacteria bacterium | reverse complement strand
AATGCAGAAAGCAACTTCAGGGCTAATGCCAAATATTCCAGGCTTAAATATTCCCGGAATGTAGATTAAACTTATTATGAAAATTATCATTGAAGGATATTAATGCAGACATCGGAAACACTTGATAAAGTTGCTCAGGAGCTGGCGAAACTTCCTAGTATAGGCAGAAAAACAGCAAACAGGATTGCAATGTACCTGGCAAAATCACCCGCAGAAGATATAATTATGCTCTCAGATACACTATTACAACTTAAGGATAAAATCCGCTTGTGCAGCATTTGCTGTAATATAACCGAATCTGATCCCTGTGCTATATGTAACTCTAAAAAAAGAAATTCAGCATCTATTTGTATTGTTGAAGAGCCCGGTGATGTTTTTGCAATTGAGAAGACCAATGAATTTAAAGGTAAATATCATGTGCTGCATGGAATAATTTCTCCGTTAGATGGCACAGGACCCGAGGATATAAAAGTTAAAGAGCTGTTAATGAGATTAAGCGGAGATATAGAAGAAATTATTCTGGCATTAAATCCAAGTGTTGAAGGTGAATATACTATCACATACTTATGCAAACTTATAAAGCCGCTGGATATAAAAATTTCAAGGATAGCGCGCGGAATACCTGTTGGAACTGACATAGAATTTGCCGATGAAATAACAATTGCAAAAGCAATTGAAGGCAGGATAACTTTATAGCATTATTTAATGAGCGATAGCTGGTATAAAAAATGGTTCAACACTAAAGATTACCTTGAGCTTTATAAGCACAGGAACAGCAAAGATGCTGCGCAAATTGCTGGTCTTATTACAAGAACTTTAAATCTTCCCAAAGACTCAAATGTATTAGACCTCGCATGCGGCAATGGAAGGCACAGCCTGATAATTGCAAGGAAAGGATTTAATGTACTTGGAATAGACATTTCAAAATACCTTATTGGCGTAGCTAAGAAAAAACTAAACAGTGAATACAAAAAATACAGAGATAACCTGCATTTTGATATAAAGGATATGAGAAATATATCTCATATTAATGAATTTGATCTTGTAGTAAATTTGTTCAGCAGTTTCGGGTATTTTGAAAAAGACAGTGAAAATTTCAGTGTTATCAGAAGCGTTTCAAAAAGTCTGAAGACAGGAGGTTATTTTTTTTTCGACTTTCTAAACGGAGAATACATTAAAAAGCACATTAAGCCATTTGATGTAAGCACAAGAAACCATAATGCAGTTCTTCAGGTTAGAGAAATTAAGGGTAATGCTGTTTATAAATCTATTGTAATTATCCAAAATAATCCCGGTGGAAAAACTCCGAAAGTGAAAAGGTATAATGAAATGATAAAACTTTACAATTTATCAGAATTTAGGAAAGTATTCACTAAATACGGACTTAAAATTATTAGAACATTTGGCGATTACCAAGGGAGTAAATATAATTCAAAAAGTTCAGAAAGACTGATAATTTTAGCAAGAAAAACAATTAAATGAGATCACCCGGTATAAAATATACGGTTGTTTTTTTTAGTTTGATATTACTTTTTAAAGGATGCGGTATTTTTGAAACCCGTGACCCTGAAGCGCCAATAACTATTCGCTCTACATTCTACCCCCCTACTTCGGCTGATATTGTAATAGATAATTTCACATTTGCAATACTGGAAAAAAATTCTAATAATTATAACAAATGTCTGTCGTTGTTCAACTATCAATACATCCCTGACTCACGCTCACAGCAGCAATATGAACAGATATTTAACAGCTGGAATAACCTGTCTGAAAAACATTACCTCGATAACCTGATTGCTGCGCAGGAAGGCGGTAATTCTTCATCAGTATTGTTCCTGGATAATGAAAGGTTAACGCAGCTATCATCTGACTCGGCAAGATACCAGGCTGATTATATTTTTGTTTTTCAGCATAACAGGGTAAATATTCCTAAATCCTCAAAAGGCAGAATAAGCTTAATACTTGCTACAGATAATGATGCATTATTTTACATTCGCAAGTGGGAAGATTTCAGACAAAATGACACTGATTTTACATGGAGTGAATTTAAAGCAAACTTCAGTAATTAAATTTATACTTAATTTGAAAAACATCTTTAAAATTCTGAATATTTTCCTAATGATATTAACATCAACTTTGTTAATAAGCTGCTTCAATCCGTTTTCACCCGGAATTGATAACAGCCAGTCCAATGAAAACATTATTTCAGATCAAAAGACAATTGAAGGAGTATTTCAGAATTTTAAATACGCATATACTTTCAGGGATACCAGCATTTACGGCGGTACGCTTGCACCCGATTTTGTATTTTCATATTTTGACTTTGATCTTGGTGTTAATGTATCATGGGATAGAGCTACCGATATGCGGTCAACTGATGGATTGTTCACAAATACACAGGATCTAAGGCTGATATGGAATAATATTGTTTTCCAGGAAGGTGATTCTTTATTAGTGGATGTTAAGCGGGGTTTTAACTTGACAATAACATTTAACCCTAATGATGTTATCAATTTTTACGGTTTTGTAGATATGAACCTTGCAAGAAGCAGTGTAGAGGAAAAATGGAAAATTAAATCATGGAAAGATATGACAAATCCATGATTTGCGTTAACCATTTGAATAAAAACGCAGAGTCCCCTTTGGAAGACTCTGCGAAGACGATAAAATAAATTTCACAAAATTACTTTACCAATACCATCTTTTTCGATTGCACATAATCACCGGCTTCTATTCTGTAGAAATAAACTCCGCTTGCAAAATTACCTGCATTCCATTCAATTTGATATGACCCTGCCTTTTTTAATTCATTATTGACAAGATTTGCAACTTCTCTTCCGAGTAAGTCGAATATCCTGATCTTAACGTTTGCATCCTTGGGCAGATCAAATTTTATTGTAGTTACAGGATTAAACGGATTAGGATAATTTTGATATAACGCAAATTTCAGAGGCATTTCATTGCCAGTTACAGACCCTGTTTGACCAGGTTTTCCTAATATTAACTCCCAATCCTTCATTATCTCATTACGGCGTTCATCTTTACTCATTCTTCTCATCTGGCTTATATTCAATGTAGCTTTTATGCTTAACTCATTTGATGCAATATTATACTTATCATTCCCAGATGAGTTTTTAAACATTGTTTTATCAAAACTTTCTTTAACTTTTTTTGCAGTCGGATTTTTATCTAAATAAGCATTGATCTTTTCAACAATCTTAGCTGTTGATTCAGACTCATTTGAGCTTAAACCGCCGCCTAAACCGTTTAAGATAGACTGTATCTCGCCGTAATCCCAGCTTGCCATGAGACGTGTAGTAGGATCAGGATGATATAGGGAAATCATTTCATACCCGCCTGCAGCACCTGTCAAATCATTCATTCTTGCCTGACATATTAATGTATAATTGTATGCAATATCAATAAACTGCTGATCATTTGAATATTCATTCTGAATTTTATTCTCAAAGTATGTCTTGCAATCACCATACAAATTATTCTTATATGACTGACTATTTGAAGTATCCAGCATTTCATAGCTTTTAAACATTTCAGAAACTGAATTATACAAATATATACTTGAAGGGAAATTATTGATTAATGACTTATACTGGGCTATCGATTCTATGTAATTTGAATTATTTGAATATTCGTTGGCTTGTGAATATGCAGTTTCATCTCCACCTATTTGTATTCCTGTATTATCGTTTGATGAATATACGGTATCATAATAACCGCTTCCTTTATCTATAATTTCAGAAATTTGGTCCGTGCCCTGTTCATTACATATATAGTTAATGTTTTGATAAACAAGAGGTATGTTGTTATTCCAACTATTCCACAAATATGCTTTGGGAACTCCTGAATTTCCATTCCAGCAATTATTGCGACAGTAAAAAGTAGTTGAAGTATCTGGTAGAATACCATAAACATGATAATTTGCAGCATTACTGATATTCAGATGGTTTTGACCGTAATCAAGTATAGGATACCCTGCTGTGGATTGCATTACAATATTATCCTTACCTGCTGAGATATTGTTTCTCCCACCGTACCAGATAAATTGATTATTTGGTCTTCCCCCGATAAATTAGACACTTAGAAAGTAGTGTTTTTTAGTTTTTCAAAATTCAAAGGTGACAAATATCCTAATCTGGAATGTCTCCTTT
>JAYTUN010000189.1:0-4194 GCA_043744495.1 Ignavibacteria bacterium | reverse complement strand
CGGTAAATGCGATCTTACGTACTTTTGGGTGATTAACAATTGCCGCACCAGTATCTCCCGCCCCGCTGATAATATTAACTACCCCATCAGGCAGACCTGCTTCCTGAATGACTTCAGCTAATTTGTATAGTGTTAATGGAGTTGTTTCAGCGGATTTTATAACAACCGTATTGCCGCAGGCAAGCGCTGGTGCAATTTTCCATGCTGCCATAAGCAGTGGAAAGTTCCAGGGTATAATTTGTCCAACTACACCAATTGATGAAAAAGCCTGGTTTGGGAAAGCATATTTCAACTTATCTGCCCAGCCTGCATAATAAAAAAAATGTGCAAGCGCTAAGGGAACATCAACAGATTTTGACTCCTTAATAGGTTTGCCTCCATCCATTGTTTCAATTACAGCAAACTCCCTTGCCTTTTCCTGCATTATCCTTGCAATGCGGAAAATATACTTGGCTCTTTCCTTTGGTGGAGTTTTGCTCCACACATTCTTATAAGCTTTTTCCGCAGCAAGCACTGCCCTGTTAACATCATCTTTGGAAGCGCTTGCGACTTCTGAAAGCTTTTCTTCTGTGGCGGGATTAATTGTTGCAAAATATTTCTTTGCCTTCTGCCATTTACCGTTTATGAAAAGGTCATATTGAGGTTTAATTTCAATATGGTCTTTTGCTTCCGGTGATTTAGCATACTCCCACACAGTTTTTTTGGAACTGCCTGAAGAAGTTTTAGAGCTTCCGTTGGATGAATGGACTTTTGAGGCTGGTGTATTCTTTTCCCTGAAAGTCATTTAATGTAATATAAAATGGTTCTACAGAATTAAAATGGTTCTGCAGATGATCCTTCGCCTCCGGCTGCAGGTGCATCATCTCCGCAGCTTTCCCCATTGGAATCAACAAATTTCTTTATTGAATCTAAATTTTCAAGTATCATTTTAGCTTTGCTTAATCCAAAAGAGAAAGTGAATTTTGAACCCGGGTTAAGACAGATAAGTTTGTTACCTTTGTATTCTGATATTTCTGGCATGGTTAGTTTTCCATTTTAGTTTATGATTAATATTTACAATGTTATATTCTTTTTTTAATTTATTAAAATCTGAGTCTAAAGCAATAAATATCAATTTAAATTCAGCAGCAACAGACACTACGGTTAACTGATAACTATCATCAAAATCAAGATTATGCTTATCTGCTAATTTAGAAATATTATAATAGTTTTCCTTATTTATAGTAAGTACATATAATCCTGAGATAAAATTTTTTAAAAATATATTAAATACATCAAAAAGTTCATTTTTGAATAAAATTACTCCTATAGAATGCAATGCAAAATCTGATATGCAAATATCCCCGTTATTTTCAGTAATAAATTTCTTGCAATATTCAGATTTATCCTGTTTCAATAAGATTTCAATGAATATATTTGTATCTAAAAGATATTTCATCTCATATTATTAATTTCTTTTTGAAGCTTAATTGAAGTATATCTTCCTTTTAATTTCTTTAATGCACCTTCCCAGCTAAAATCAACTTTAACTCGTTTTTTAGTTTTTCCTTTTTTTTGGCTTTATTATCATAGCATCAATATAATTATTTAAATTTTTTAATAGCTTTGGTGGGAATTCAGATATTTTCTTTTCTATTTTTTCTATTTGTGTCATATCTTATTTTATGTACCCTTTATTAATTTATGATTAATATTCTGAATATTTTCAGAGCAGAAAAAAGAGTAAATATAAAAAATAATCTTTTAATCATTCGCGAAATAATCTATAGATTGATACACACCAGTTTCTTCTTTTTTATATTGCATAAGCAGGTCGTTTAGTAAAGTTGATGCTCCCAATCTGAATAAATTTGGAGTAAGCCACATATCACCAAGTGTTTCCTTAACAAGACAAAGATATGATATTGCATCTTTGGTTGTCTTTATCCCGCCTGCAGGTTTCATTCCAATTATTTTCCCTGTTTCGTTGTAAAAATCCCTTATTGCTTCAAGCATCACCAGAGTTACAGGTAGTGTAGCCGCAGGCTGAACTTTACCTGTAGAGGTTTTAATGAAATCTGCTCCTGCAAGCATAGCAATTATACTTGCTTTACGTACATTATCATAAGTTTCAAGCTCGCCCGTTTCCAAAATTACCTTTAAATGAACCTCACCACATGCTTCTTTAACGGCTTTTACTTCATTATATGTATGCTGGTAATTTCCTTCAAGGAACTCGCCCCTGCTGATGACCATATCAACTTCATCTGCACCTAAGTGAACAACTTTTCTTACTTCTTCAACTTTCAGCTTCAATGGCGATTGCCCGCTGGGGAAAGATGTGGCAACCGAGGCAACATTCACTCCGCTTCCTGCCAGAGCCGCTTTTGCGGTTTTTATCAGGTTTGGATAAACACATACTGCTGCAACATGGGGAATTTCGTAAGTACCACCAAGCGGCCTTATTGCCTTCTGGCATAATGCATACACTTTACCATCTGAATCTTTTCCTTCAAGGGTAGTCAGGTCAATCATTGATACAGCCATTTTAATTGCCTGGACTTTGCTTTCTTTCTTAATGCTTCTTCCCGCAATATAGGCTGCTCTTTCTTTTGCACCTGTTTCGTCAACGGCAAGGTGAAATGATTCCAGGTTGTTTAATGATGAATTGATATTCATATTTTTGCAAATTTAACTATATATTTCATTAATTAAAACGAATTTAATGATTTTAATATTCAGTTTTTTATGGATTAAATTTATTGTTTCAAAATACTATCTTTGTTAATTGCACTAAAAGAATATTCTTAATATTAATGACAACAGATAAACATAACAGCAAACAAAAGAGCCACAGTAAACAAAAGAGCCATAGTAAACAAAGTAAACATATACATCCAGGTAAAAAAACCTCACTAATGGACAATATAACTAAACCACACAGGATACCTCAATATTTCTCGATTAGAGTCATCTCGGGATTTTCAATTTCTCCTGATGGTAAAACTATTGCTTATATAACCAATACAAACGGAATGCCGAATATTTGGACAATTCCAATTGATGGCGGCTGGACTTCACAGATCACAATTCAGGATAATGCAGTATCTGCCTTAAATTTTTCCCCAAAAAAGAATGAAATTGTATTCCAATCTGATAATCAGGGCGATGAGAATCACCAGTTATACTTAGTATCCGATAAAGGAGGTGAAGTAACTTCACTTACCCCATCCCATACGGGGTCACAGATACAGTTCTGCTCATTTGATAAAAAAGGAGATAAAATTTTATTTTCATCCAACAAAAGGGATCGTAGATTTTTTGATACATATACTGTTGACCTCAAAACCGGCAAAGAAGAATGTATAGCGGAATTTAATGATATATATCCAATTGCTGCGGCTGACTGGAGCAGTGACAGGCGGTATATATTATATGTGAAGTTTTACAGCAACTCAAACCAGGATATACTGCTTTATGACACTAAGAATAAAAAAGAAGTGAATATTTCCAGTCATAAGGGATATATGAAAAATGTCGGCTCAGAGTTTAACAAAAAAGCAGATACTGTATATTTCCTTTCTGATTATGAGCGTGAATTCTTAGCTTTGGCTTACTATAAGATTAAAACCGGAGAAATTGGCTGGTCAGTTATTGATAAATGGGATATTACAAATTATTCGTTTTCACATAATGAAAAGTACCTTTTTTATTCAACCAATGAAAGCGGAACAACAAAACTTAAGCTTAAAAATCTTAGATCAGGTAAAACTAAAGCTCTTAAAATACCAAAAGGAAGCTGCATTGCGTTCCGGTTCACCAAAGACGATAAAAAAATTGTTTTGATATATGATTCGCCACAAAACCCGAACGATATATATGTGTATGATATCAAAAAGGAAAAATTCAGGCAGGTAACTTTCTCAATGATAGGCGGCATTCCAAAAGATGATTTCGTTATACCGCAGGATATAAGATATAAAAGCTTTGACGGTCTTGAAATAAACGGCTTTTTGTACCTTCCTAAAGGAATTAAAAAAGATGGTACAAACCCCGCAATTCTATGGCCTCATGGCGGACCCGAATGGCAGGAAAAGAACCTGTTCAATAAATATTTCCAGATACTGACAAACAGGGGTTATATTGTCATTGCTCCGAATTTCAGGGGCAGCACAGGATACGGAAAGACTTTCCAGAGTAAAATTTATAAAGACT
>JAYTUN010000188.1:0-4200 GCA_043744495.1 Ignavibacteria bacterium | reverse complement strand
CTCTGTGCTCTCTGCTACCTCTGTGGTGAAAGGCTTCTTGACTGCTCCTGCAGTTTGATTTTGTTTTGCGGCTTTGCGTGACTAATGCTTTTTGAAATCAACACATTCTTTCGTGTAAATTCGGGCAATTACTTCCGGCGCTACACTCCGTAAGTCAGGCGTGGTTGTCTTTGTTTTCACTTTTTTGCCTTCTTACTTCTTACTTTTTACTTTTTTAATAATTTCTTACTTTTCCGTTGATTTTCAATATTTGAAACAATATTTTATGTAAATATTTATGGTAAAATACATCAGTATCATTGCCCGAATGGGCTCTTTAGGAGCAGTCCTCATTTTGTTTGCAGGTAACCAAACCAATGCTCAATACGTTGGCTTTGGAAGGAACAAAGTACAGTATAACAATTTCGACTGGCACACAATTTCCACAGAGCATTTCAAGATATTCTACTACCCTGAAATGAAGGAGCTTGCAGAAATAGGCGCAGCTTATGCCGAGGAATCATACAAAATTCACCAGCAGAATTTCAATTACTCTTTGATAGATACTGTACCCATAATTTTTTATGCCACCTCTACCCATTTCCGTGAGACAAATATCACTCCCGGTTTAATCCCAGATGGTGTAGGCGGCTTTTTCGAGTTTGTTAAAGGTCGCGTAGTTATTCCATTTGACGGCTCGCTTGGAAATTTTAAGCATGTTATCCGCCATGAGCTTTGTCATGTATTTATGGTTGCAAAAGTTGCCAACACGCTCCGGCTTCACCGCCAGCCTGCCGAAAGACAAATGCCGCTATGGTTCACCGAAGGACTTGCTGAACTCTGGTCAAACAACTGGGATGCAACAGCCGAGATGGTAATTAAAGATGCAGTGCTGAACAATTATATGGTTGGACTTGATGATTGGGAAAGGTATTACGGAACATTCTTCATGTATAAGTTTGGACAAAATGTGCTGATGTATATATCTGATACTTACGGACCTGAAAAAGTTCTGCTGCTTATAGAAAACATCTGGATGAGCGATGATTTTTCCATTGTAATGCAGAAGACCATTGGTAAAGATTACACAGCATTTGATAAAGAATATTTGTACAGCCTGAAGAAAAAGTATTACCCGCAGCTTACTGATGAAGATTCTCCATCAATGAAAAGCTTGGATGTATATACAGGTGGTTTTGGACATAAGCCTGCGTATTATAAAAATGGATATAACGAAGAAGTTTATTTCATTGGAAATAAAACGGGCTACACCAGCCTATTTAAGGTTAACCTGAAAAATAAAAGCAAGTTAGTAACCGTTATTGAAGGAGAACGTACCGAAGAATTTGAGGAATTTCATTTCTTTAGGACCGGGCTTGATATATCTTCAAAAGGAGTGCTTGCATTCGCAACTAAATCAGGAGGAACAGATGCACTTCATCTATATGATGTGAAGCAGGAAAAACTTATCACAAGTTTTCATTTTTATAACATCGTGCAAATTGGCTCGCCCTCTTTCACAACTGATGGTAACAGAATTGTATTCCCCGCACTTGATATTGGAGGCAAAAGCGATCTGTATATGTTCAGCCTTACTGATAATTCTCTCAATCGCTTAACTAACGATTATTATGATGACCGTGACCCCGATATTTCTCCCGATGGAAAGTATATTGTTTTTTCATCTGACAGAACTTCCTTCGGTGTGAATAATATGTATAATCTTTTCATATACGATTTAGAAAAGAATTCAATAAGCTACCTTTCCACAGGAAACCAGGTTGATTTTGCCCCGCAGTTTTCACCAGACGGCACCAAAGTTGTTTATACATCAACAGCCGGCGGCTTGCAGAATATATGGATAACGAAGTTGGTTAAAGAGCCTTCACCTGATGGAGTTGGAGAGATCATCAAATCCGATGGCGGCAAGACTGAAAAAATTACGAACTTCACAACATCAAGCTTTGACCCTAAATGGGCGGGCGAAAATAAAATTGTATTTGCATCGTATGAAAAAGGCGGTATATCGGTAAGGATGCTTAACCACGTACCGCAGCTATTAGATACACCTGTTACAACTAAAACTTTCAGCTTTGAAGATACTAAAAACCTGTGGCCATTTGGGAAGATAAAAGGTCTCTCTCAGAAGAATGATCTAAAATATAAAAAGGAATATTCGCTTGATCTAGCAACAACAAATATTTCCGCAGACCCGGTATTTGGCGCAACTGCTGGAGGTATTCTGGCTATGAGTGATATTCTTGGTAATGACCAGTATTACTTCCTCGTCTATAATAACTCTGAATCAGGTGATGAGTTCTTTAAAAGCTTTAACATCGCAATATCAAAAGTATCTCTTGGTCAAAGGCTAAATTATGCTTACGGAATATTTCACCTTTCAGGAAGAAGATATGATTATGGTGATCAGTTTTCATATTTTGAAAGAACATTTGGCGGATACTTTGCATTAAGTTACCCGCTTTCATATTTCAGGCGAATTGATGCGAGCATATCATTGGCTAACTCCAAGCGCAGCATAACCGAAGAAAAGGTGAACAGGCGCGCATTATTATTAACCAACTCGATATCATACACAAAAGATAATGCTATTTGGGGACCGACGGGACCGCTTGATGGAAGCAGGCTTAATATAACTTTAGGCTATACAACTGATATCCAGTTTGGGAATGTAAATTACTTCACATTAATTTTTGATTACCGAAGGTATTTTCGCTTAAGCAACTCCGTTGCAGTTGGCTCACGGTTTGCATTTTTAATGAACGAAGGTATTGAAGCAAGAAGGTGGGCAATAGGCGGCAGCTGGGACTTGAGGGGTTGGCCAAGATTTGGGCTGCGAGGCAAGAAAGCTTTTATAGTAAGTAATGAGCTTCGCTTCCCGCTTATCGATCTGGTTGATATACGCTTTCCGCTTGGCATTAATTTCTTTTTTCCTTACATACGCGGCGCGGCATTCTTTGATTTTGGCAATGCTTGGGATAAAGTTTACAGTGATACTAAGGGCAGTGTTGGAATTGGCATGAGAATAAATTTATTTTACATAATAGCCTTAAGGTATGATATTGGAAAAAGGATTGAAAAGAATTTCAAGAATTTCCAGAGCGGTATTTTTCAGCAGTTCTTTTTCGGATGGGATTTTTAAATAGAAATGATTCCACACGTGAAAAATTGTGGATAAACCTGTTCCTTGAAATAAATTTTGAAAAGTGGTATTATTGCATTAGTTCATAAGCGGGAATAGCTCAGTTGGTAGAGCGCAACCTTGCCAAGGTTGAGGTCGCGAGTTCGAGCCTCGTTTCCCGCTCAGGAAAAATAGGCAAATAATGCAATTTAAGGTAAATATTCAAAAAAAAAACGAAGAAGGCTACTCGGTATGGGTACCTGGTTTGCCCGGATGCTGGTCTCAAGGCACAGATGAAAAAGAAGTTCTTGATAACATTAAAGATGCTTTAAAAGATTACCTTGTTACTGCAGATGAATTGAGCAAAGATAAAGAAACCCGCCTGATAGAAATAGATTAATTTACCTTGCCAAAGATTCCTGGTATAAATCATATAAGAACAGTAAAAGCATTTGAAAAAGCCGGGTTTAATATTACCGGGCAAGGCAAACATATAACAATGACAGATGGCGTTAGGATTTTAACTATTCCAAGGGCAAATCCGATAAACGCTTTTACAATGGGTGGTATAGTTAAAGATTCAGGTTTAACAAATGAAGAGTTTAAAAATCTGATGTAACATGGCGACGTACCCAATCTGTCTAAAGCCAGATCTTCAGAGTGGCTAAGTTTGGAAAGTCTGCAACTGCAAAAGCAGTCGAATCCGATCGTCCCATGCCATAATTTTTAATCGTTCTTTATAATAATTTTTCATCATGGCGACGTACCCAAGTGGCTTAAGGGGAAAGTCTGCAAAACTTTTATTCATCGGTTCGAATCCGATCGTCGCCTCAAAAAAATTTTTGTTATGTTCTATGTGTATGTTCTTTTGAGTTTAAAATATAGAAAAAGATACATTGGCTATACTGAAAACCTAAGTTTCAGATTGCAATAACACAATAACGGTCTTTGTAAATCAACAAAAAACCGGAGACCTTTTAATTTAATTTACTCAAGTTGACCGCTTAGCTTGCAAATCATTGTTTTTATTTTAACTACGAGTATTAACTCGTGTATTATTAATGAAAATATATTTAGCTTCA
>JAYTUN010000187.1:0-4207 GCA_043744495.1 Ignavibacteria bacterium | reverse complement strand
CAAAACAATTTCCAGTCAAATCCGCAGTAACTGAAGTTGGTAGAGTACTGTTATTATACGGTGAAACATATCTGTTAGACCAATTTAAAGTACCAGTAGAATCAAATCTTACAGTTACAAAATCAATATCACCTAAATTATTCCTGCTTTCTCCTGTAACATACAAATGTCTATCTCTGTCCATATACATTGCTCTTGGAAAATCATATCTGCCGCTATCATAATAAGCCAGCCATTGCTGAACTCCCTGAGGGTTATATTTAATCACAACATAATCCGTTGATGTCCATGAGCCAGTGCCGCTGCCGCACACGTATATGTTACTGGAGGCATCTATGGCAAGACTGTTTACCCAGCCGTATTGATAGCTCTGCTGCCACAACAAATTTCCGTTCGGGTCATACTTCAGTATTCTCCACAGGTCATCGTTACCGGCAACAATTACGTTTTGTTGTCTATCCACCCCGACTTTTTTTGCCACTGGAAGCGTAGTGGGCGGGTTAAAAGATTGTATTCTTACCCATTGCTGCTGCCCGGCAGGATTATATTTTATTAGCAGAAATCCATAAACAGGTGTATTTTGATTATAACCTGCTGAGTACACATTTCCTGATGAATCTACCGCAATTGCTGAAGGCTTATCTTCACTATTTCCAGGGCCGCTGTACCATGATACCCATTCCTGTGTTGGCTGCTGGGCAAAAAGTGTCATTTCATAAAACCTAAAAGTAATGATTATTAAAGCGAAAAGTAATATTTTATGGTTATATTGCATAATTAATTATTTAAATTATAATAAATTAGGAAATATTCTGTTATAATTCAATATCATTACCTGAATATTTTTTGTAAAATACAAATAAGAGGAGTTATACAGCAAAACTATTTTACAGCCTAAATTAAATATTTACCTGCCCTGAGACAATTGTTTCTTCTTCCTGTTTATTTCCAGATAAATCGTTCCCGTTTGAACTTGTAAAAAGAACTTTATAATAATATTTGCCGGAAGTCAGGGACTCGGCATCAAGGCTAACTTCATAAACCCCGGCTTCTTTGTGTTCATTCAACATATCTCTAACGGGTGTGCCAATAATATCAACAACTTTAATCGTTACAGTTCCTGATACCGGGATATCGTACTTAATCTTATTGTTCATTCAGTTTTTTAAAAAAGTCCCTGTATTTTATATACAGGGACTCAAATTTTCCCACAGATGATTCCGTGGAAACCCCCAATAAGATGTAAGGATTAAATAACAAGTATCATTTTACAAGGATTCCCGCTTTGCGGGATTTCCCACCTGCTGCGGGCAGACAAGTTAAGTAATAACTTACTTAACTATCAATCCCGCTTTGCGGGATTTCTGATTAAATGACTGCGTCATTTAATCATCAACATTTTTTTTGTATCGGTGAAGCCGTTAGCATCTCCTAATGAGTTTACAACTAGCCTGTAGAAATACACACCGCTTGAGAGAGTGGCAGAATTAAATGTAACATTATATATACCGGCTGATTGATTTGTGTTAACAAGCTCTGCAACCTGCTGACCGATATTATTATATACTTTAAGCGTTACAAACCCTTCATTAGCTAATGAATAGCTGATAACCGTACTTGGGTTAAAAGGATTTGGGTAGTTCTGTGTTAATGCAAATTCAAACGGATTTGTATTAGCTAATCCATTTGATTTAGAATTTAATGAAAAATTAATTCTGTTCTTTATATCTTCGCTTATGGTAATAACTTTCGATTCAGATATACTGCCAATTTTATGACTAATAAGTTCATAATCGCCAACAATAATATTGTTAATTTTATATTCACCTTTTGAATTTGATATACCAAATCCAACATAATCATTTCCCTGCTTTGCGTAAACAATTGCATCTCTTACAGGAACATTATTACTTAACACAATACCGCTTATAGTTGTTGTAACTCCAGGTCTGCCCCCTGAACCGCTTGTTCTTTGGACATATAGGTCTATTCCAGTCATATTACCCGTTACATCAATTTGAGTGAATAGTGCAGGATCTATTTTATCAGGATAGCCTGTTGGAACAAAATTCATTTCAGGCTCAATATTTGGGAAACCGATAACATCTTGATTTTGAAAATACCTGTGTAACCAAAGAATATAATCACCCTGCATATTAATAATAGTAGTGCTCTCTAATACCCCATCAGAATTGTAAAGTTTTACAGTTCCTGCGGTAACAATTTCATTATTATCGGCATATCTTACTGTGCCGCTTACTGAAAATGGTTGCGCTTCTGTAATTCTAACTGCTGCTAAAATGAAAAATATTGCTACAAATAGTTTTATTGCTGTTTTCATTTTTTTATCCCCCTATAGATAATTTATTATGAATTTTATATGTTTTTTAAAAATATTAATTAACTTAACTCTTTTTTAATGGATTCAAGCGTATCAGCCCTATCCCAGTAATTATTAAATAAGCTTATAATAAAAGAAGCAAACACTTTATTCTTAATTATTACATCTGATGAATCTCTTTCAGGTATCTTTTCATCGAATAAACTTATGTAAACAATTCTTTCGTCAAACACTGCAAGTATCTGCGGTATTTCATTTAAAAACCTGATATCCTCGCCCTGTCTAACAAAATCTTCACATAAATGTATTAGGTCTTCCTTTGTAACATTCTGCCATTTATCGTTTATCTTAAGTTTAAAGTTGGTAGAATTTTCATATATTGACCTAATATATCCTCCCCTTTTGTGTAAATCTTTGCTTTCCTTATCTAGTTTATCGGATACATAACCAACAAACCTGTTCATTAGAAGAAATCCTTTATTAGATTTTTTAACAAGCTCAAGAAATTTTTGCTCCCTGTGCAGGTTAAAACCTTTTATCAGTTCAACATCAGATTTATATTCATCAGGCTGTCTTGTTTTATAAAGCGGTTTTATTTCGTTAAAACAATCTTTAAGAGATGTAAGTTTGTTGTCACAATCTGATTTTATTTGTATCTCGAGCTTATCTTCTATTACTTTTGAATTAATAATCTCAAACAACTGCTTCTTGGGAGTTGTAACTTCATTGCAAAATCCTTTTTGTGCAAAATTCCTTAATATCTGATAAACCGATGGTCTTGGTATTTTGGCATCTTTTGCAATTTCAGTTGCGCTCATTACAGAGCCTTGATATAATGCAAGGAAAACCTTAGCTTCATAATTACTAAATCCTATTTTCCCGAGTTTTTCGATTTCCTTACCCATAACATTCTGTTGTAGCTTTAACTACAACAAAACTAATTTAAATTAATACTTAAAGCAATACCCTTAAAAATTACAAGGTAAAGTTATACTTTAAATGATTCTGTTAAGTTGATAAATAATGATATATAGTAAAGATAATTAGATAAAAAAAATATTAAAATATTTTCTAATAATGTCGAAGTTTTCTTTTATAATACATTATGCGAAGCATTCTCCGGATAAATAACGTGTGTATGTTAGTTTGGTTATAAGAGTTTTATACAAAGCATCTTAGAGTGTCTGTTGCGCAATAGCAAATAATGCGTTTGATATTACTTCTCGTCCCCGCAGAGTCTCCCGCTGTTTGGGACTCTGCGGACAACAATAAAATAACGCAGAGAATTTATCTGGATTCTTCACTGCGCTTCGCTTCGTTCAGAATGAGATGCTATTTAATTAATACCATCTTTTTACTCTCTATAAATTCGCCATCGGCAATCATAGAATAGAAATACACACCACTCGCGAAATTTGATGCGTCAAAATCCACAAAATCTTCCAGTGCCGCAGAGCGTTGTTCGTTCAGTATTGTCCTAACTTCCCTGCCGGCAACATCGTAAACAGTTATCTTAACTCTTGCAGTCCTTGGCACGTTAAATACAATACGTGTCTTTGGGTTAAACGGGTTCGGGTAATTTTTTACAAGACTGAAATTGCCCGGGTATGTAACGTTATTACCTTCGGTGGAATATTTGAATATCACGCTCCAGCCAAGCAAAAAGCCTCCATCCTGGAATCCGTTATCTGTTACCCGCAGCTTCCACTCACCCAAAGAATTCTCACCATCAAACAGCCATAGCTTATCAATGGGTCTGAATGATCCTGTATATGGCGGAACTGCCATTGAGCTATCAATTGAAATACCAGCTTCATCATCAAAGTATGTATCAGTAAAATTATCACCATCCCAACCAACACCGCC
>JAYTUN010000186.1:0-16582 GCA_043744495.1 Ignavibacteria bacterium | reverse complement strand
GATTTTTTAACTCATTATGCTGATGCAACTCTGGATTAAGTAAATTATCTGTTGTTGGTGAACTTAGAAACAAGTCAAGCAACACCAACAACGGGGGTTATACTTTTAAAGCAGTTCACTAATTTTCTTTGGTTCATCAATAAAGATTACATTTCTATTTATCATACTGTTCAGTGTTTCAGAATCCTGCCGTAATATATCGATCATATTTTTCCAAAAATCGGTGTAGAATATCATTTTCTTCTCAGGCATTGCCTTTTTGTTCATTAATTCAAGTGTTGCTGATATTTCAAGGAGTGTTCCGGTGCCGCCTTTGAATACAAGGTAAGCATCTGCAATATTTATGAGCTTTAGTATTCTTTGCATCAGGTCATCTGCAATAATTTCCTCGTCAATATATTCATTGACCTTACTTGTCCATCCTTTAACTGGTACACCTATTGTTTTACCGCCAACTGATTTTGCGCCTTTTGAAACAGCTTCCATAGTGCCATAATATCCCCCTGAGCAAATTGTGTAACCCGATGTGGCAATGAGTTTAGCCAATTCCTCAGCATCTTGGTATAAAGTATCTTCCGGTTTTATAAATGCAGAACCGAATGATGTGATTATTTTATTGTTCAAATGACCTCCCCCAGCCCCTCCAAAGGAGGGGAGACTATATTGCTCAAATGACCTTCCACAGCCATTCCAAATGAGGGGAGAGTATCCTTATTTTCCATCAAGAATATTTTTTATTTTTGTTGCAACTAATTCAGGGTTTTTAATTACTTCTTCATTTGAAAATCTAATAACTGTATATTCTAACTCATTAAATCTAATTGTCCTTAACTTATCATATTCCTTTTGATAAACATGAATTTTGCCGTCAATTTCAATAACTACTTTTTTTGATAGGCAAACAAAATCTGCTATAAAATTATCTATAATATGCTGCCTTCTTATTTTATGTCCTGTTTTTTTATTACACAAATATTCCCACATTATTTTTTCTGCTTCTGTAGGATTTCTTTTGAGCTTATCCCTGATTTGCTTTATTAAATTATAGCTTAATGGGTTCGCTGTAATATATCCGGGTTTTTTATTTTCAACATCTGAGTTATTCATAGATTCAGTGCTTTTTAGCCCCTCCTTTGGAGGGGTTGGGGAGGTCGCTTTTATAATTAATCCTCCGGCGCTTCATAACAATTCCTGCATCTGGCTTCATACAGATCAGTTGCGCCTACCATAACTCTATCACCTGTATTTGATATCCTCTGCGTTCTGTTGGCTGGAGCGCCGCATTTCATACATACTGCAAGCGTTTTGGTGATGTATTCAGCAATTGCAAGCAGTTGTGGGATAGGTTCAAACGGAATTGCGCGGTAATCTGTATCTAATCCTGCAATAATGACCCGTTTACCCTGTTCAGCAAGCCTTTGGCTTACTTCTACAAGGTATGAATCAAAGAACTGGGCTTCATCAATGCCAATAACATCAGCTTCTGCTGAAAATAGCAATATCTGTTCGGCTGTTTCAACTACAGTTGAAGGTATCTTCTGCTCGTTGTGAGATACTATTTCGCTTTCACTGTATCTGTTATCTATCTTAGGCTTAAATATCTCTACCTTTTGCTTAGCTATTTGCGCCCGTCTTAATCTTCTGATTAGTTCTTCTGTCTTGCCGCTGAACATACTACCGCAGATAACTTCTATCTGACCTGACATTTTTTTATTTTCAATATCGTGCATTATGCTATTTATAACTTAAAATAATTAGGAATAATATCTTTTAAAATAAAGCTTTTAATCTTTTTGTCTTTGGTAACTAATATTACTTCAAGGTTGGGGTTAAATTCCACCAATGCCTGGCGGCACAAGCCGCATGGATAATCAAATTCCTTAGAGCTTGTTGCTACAGCAATTGCCGTAAATTTCTTTTCACCGGCTGATACCGCGCCAAACAGGGCAGAGCGTTCTGCACAAACAGTCAATGTGAGTGCATCAAACTCAACATTAGTACCTGAATAAATCTTCCCTGAGCTTCCAAGCAGGGCAGCGCCTACTTTAAAGCCTGAGTGCGGTGAATGAGAATTTTTCAATACTTTTAAAGCCGCAGTTACCAGCTTTTTTTCATAACCTTTATTTTTCATTGTAGTTTGCTGTTTTCTTTTGTAAAATAAGCATAAAATTTGCTTAATTGAACGTAAAAACCCCGATAAGGTTGTAAAGATAGAATGAAAGAGTAAATATAGATAGCTGAATTGATATAAAATATATATTTAATTATCTTTCACAAAACCGATGCGAAGAAAAAAGATTTTTAGATTTTTTGACAGGTATTTTGGGATTCCTCTTGTGCTGTTTCTTGCATTATTTACCCGTAGGAAAAGACGCTTACCCATAGAAGATATCCGGAATATTTTGTTTATAAAGCTCGCTGCAATTGGCGATGGTATTCTGCTTATCCCTACTTTGCGCAAGCTCAAAAACTCTTTCCCTGATTCCAAAATAACATTCATGTGTTCGGATATTAATCTTTCGGTAATTGAAAAGATTCCTTACGTTGATGGAATTATAAATTGCAGGGTTTATGATTTCCTCAAGAACCCAATGAATTTCCTCGGGTTTATCAAAGAGCTTCGTAAAACCAAGTATGAAGTTGTCATTGATGCAGGGCAGTGGGAAAGAATAAACTCGCTGATAACTATTTTCACCAAAAGAGATTATTCTATTGGTTTCAGAACAAAAGGGCAGTGGAAGCATGTTGTAAATGATGCCGTTATTGATCATAGCAGAACGAAGCATGAAGTAGAAAACTTCATGGATTTATTGATGCCATTGGGGATTGTGCCGGTAAGCGGTGAGTATGATTTTGACGAGCTTCAGCTTGAATTTTTCCTAAAACCTGAAGACAGAGAGTTCCGCGATAAATTCTGGAAGGAACATAACCTGGAAAATAAAACCGTTATTTGTTTTCATCCGGGTTGCGGTGAAAACGGCAAGCCAAGGGAGTGGGCTTTGGAAAATTATATAAATGTAGGTACAAGACTTCATCAGTCTGACAATAACATAGTAATAATAATAACCGGAACGAATTTTGAAAAATATTTATGCGATCCGTTATTTAATGCGTTAAAAGGCTTTGCTATTAATACCGCGGGAATGTTTACTCTTGAACAAACCGCAGCGCTTGTAGAAAGATCTCTTTTAATGTTATGCAGTAATACCGGCATTTTGCATGTAAGCACATGCGTAGGTACTAGAACATTGGGTCTGCATGGTCCTACAAATCCAGCTAAATGGGGAGCATACAATAAAAGGGCTATTACTATACAGAGCAGTAAATTCTGTTCACCATGCCTTTATCTTGGACATGACTATGGCTGTAATACGCCAACCTGTATGAAAGAGATTACATCTGATGAAGTATATATGGAAATTAGAAAAGCATTAAAACCTGAATTATTTTTAAACATATTACAAGTACAGGAGAGTTAATAAATGAAAATTGGAATATTAACCGGCGGCGGAGATTGCCCCGGGCTAAATGCTGTTATTAGAGCAATTGTAAGAAAATCATTGATGTACGGCTGGGAATGCATTGGAATAGAAAATGGATGGAAAGGCTTGATGGATATTGATACACGTTTATTAGACCTTAATTCTGTCTCAGGCATCCTGCAAAAGGGTGGAACAATTCTTGGGACATCCAGGACTAATCCATACAAGATAGAAGGCGGCGAACAAAAAGTTATTGATAATACCAAAAAGCTTGGACTCGATGCTTTAATAGCTATAGGTGGTGAAGACACATTGGGGGTTGCAAATAAGCTTGCCAAAACTGGATTTAAAGTTGTAGGTGTACCCAAAACAATTGATAACGACCTTAATGGAACTGATTATACATTTGGTTTTGATACTGCCGTTAATATTGCAATGGACGCAATAGACAGGATACACACTACAGCTGAATCACATCACCGAGCTATGATAATTGAAGTAATGGGAAGACATGCCGGCTGGATAGCAATGCATGCAGGTATTGCAGGCGGAGCTGACTTAATTTTAATTCCCGAGAAAAGAATTAAGCTTGATGAAGTTATTAAAGTAATGAATGACAGGGAAAAAAGAGGAAGAACATTTTCTATAATAGTTGTTGCCGAAGGCGCGCAAATAAGTGAATCAGATCAGAAAGATGCTCAAATGGTATTGCAGGATCAGAAACTAGATGCATTTGGTCACGTCAGGCTTGGAGGTATTGCTAATGTTCTTGCAGATATCATTGAAAGGAAAACGGGTGTTGAAACCAGGGCTACAATACTCGGTCACGTTCAAAGGGGAGGCTCTCCTACAGCTTATGACAGGGTGCTTGGCAGCAGATTTGGTGTACATGCCGTTGAAATGGTTAAAGCAGGTAAATTCGCACAAATGGCAGCTTTAAGAGGGACTGAAATTATTGAAATTCCAATAGAAGATGCTGTGAAAAACCTGAAATTAGTAGGCGATGATTTTTACGAAGTAGCCAAAACATTTTTCAGGTAAGATAGAAGCAATCATATCACAGGTTTTCAATCTGAATACCTGAGTGCTTCTGCAGTTAGAGCAGGGTCTTTTAATATTTTTTTTAAAAGTTTCTGAAAACATGTGCCTGATGAAGTCGTGAGTTTAGAATGACACAAAGGCGATAATTATTTTCTTTGAATTAATGCTAAAATTTGCATATATTTGTAGTTTGTTAAAATAATATCATACTTTTCCGGAAATAGTTCGGAAAAAAGCATACATAATAGATAGAAAGGTTTTTGATGTCTTCATTAAAAGCACGTAAAAAGATCACACATAAGGAAATTAAGAGGGATAAGCTGGTAACAGGTTATTTTGAAGCAAGGAATTGGCTTGATAACGCTGAAAACAAGAAAAAACTTTATATTGGAGCAGGTATTTTATTAGTTTTGATAGCAGGAGTTTATCTTTATTTCAACAATAAGCAGGCAAAGAATGAAGAAGCAGAATTAAAGCTTTCATCTGTAATTTCACTCTATGAGCTGGGAAAATATCCTGAAGCAATAAACGGAGATCCGGCAGCAAACATTTTGGGATTAAACCAGATCGTTAATGAATACGGAAACACAAAAAGCGGTGAAACAGCAAAACTATATCTTGGCAATTGTTATTATAACTTAAAAGATTACGATAATGCCTTAAAGCAGTATGATAGTTATGGCGGTGATAATGATATAGTAAAGGCTTCCTGTATTTCTGGTGTTGGAGCAGTATATGAGGCAAAAGGTGACTTAAAAAAAGCAGGTGAGTACTTTGAAAAAGCTGCAAAAGTAAATAAAGGCGTGGTAATTAACCAGGAAAACCTTTTTTATGCAATCAGATCTTATACTAATGCAGGTGATAAAGAAAGCGCAAAAAGAGTATTTGCAACTCTAAAAGAACAGTATCCAAAGTCAAAATACATAAATGAATCAAAAAGATTTGAATCTGAATTCAAGAACTAATAAAGAATAAAATTCTATAAATCCTGACACAAAGTTTCTTAACTGAGGCTTTGTGTTTTTTTTAATATTTAATACGATAAATTGAACTGGTTAGATATAGTTATTGTTTTACTTGTAACGCTGCCGACATTTTTTGGCTTCCATAAAGGATTCTTAAGGAAGCTGCTGGGAATTGCGGGGATAATAGCTGGATTTATTTTAGCCGTAAAATTTTATGACTCAGTTGCATTAATACTATCAAAAGTAATAAAGGAAAACCCGGTATTTGTAAATGTTTTAAGCTTCCTTATCATTATTGGAATAGTTTACGGAGCATCTATTTGGCTGGCTAGGTTTTTTGCAAATATGAATTCCGGGACTAGTATTATTGATAAAATACTTGGCACTATTATCGGTTTTTTACAGGGTATATTAGTAGCAAGTGTATTGCTGTATAACCTTTCGTTTGCAGATATGCCTTCAAAAAGTACCAGGGATAACTCTTTGCTTTATGGCACTATCACAAAAGTAGCGCCGGCAATGTTCGATAAAATATTGGAATATTTCCCGGGATTGCAGGATCTGTATAAAGAATACAAAACACCAATATTCAAACCAAGCAACGAGCAGATAAAACCGGTAGAACAAAACAACAAAGAACAAAATAACAATAAGCCAAGAGGAAAATGAATACAATTCTGATAATTGAAGACGATAAGGCTATTGTTGATGTCCTTAAAATGATACTCGAACATGACGGTTTCAGGATCGAAAAAGCATTTAACGGTCCCACCGGGCTTGAAAAATACAAAGAAGTTAATCCTGATATTGTTCTGCTTGATATCCGCATGCCCAAAATGGATGGTATTGAAGTATTGCAGGAAATAAGAAAGATCGATAATAAATCAATTGTCATAATGATATCCGGTCACGGTAATATTGAAACGGCAGTGCAGACAACAAAACTTGGAGCTTATGATTTCATTGCTAAACCCTTTGATGTTGAAAGATTAAAACTAACTATACAAAACGGGCTGAATTACAAAAATCTTCTTGCTGAAAATGAAAGCATGAAGAAAATGTTTGATACAGGTACTGAGTTACTTGGTGATAGTGAAGAAATGAAAAGACTTAAAGACCAGGTTAACAAGATAGCATCAACATCAAGCAGGGTATTAATTTCAGGGGAGAACGGAACAGGTAAAGAGCTTGCTGCAAAACAGATACATAAGTTAAGCGATAGGACAGAAAAACCATTTATTCATGTTAATTGCGCCATTATACCGAAGGACTTATTGGAAGTCGAACTCTTTGGCTGCGTAGAAGGATACCTTTCATTTTCACCCGGCAAAAGAATTGGCAGATTTGAAATGGCTGATGAAGGAACTCTTTTTTTAGATGAAATCGCTGATCTGAGTTTGGAATCACAGGGTAAATTATTAAATGTGTTAAGTGAAAATAAAATTGAGCCTCTTGGCAGCAGTTCCTATATCCCTGTTGATGTCAGAATAATTTCATCCACAAACCGGGACCTTAGTGAGCTTATAAGGGTAGGTAATTTCCGTGAAGATCTATTTCATAGACTTAATGTTCTTACACTTGTAATTCCGCCTCTTAGAAGCAGAAATGAAGATATACCCGAACTGGTTTGCCATTTTACAAAGCAAATATCCCTAAAAAATGAAATGCCTGTTAAGACATTTACTCCTAAAGCTCTGGAGTATCTTAGCTCATTAAAATGGCCTGGTAACGTAAGAGAACTTAAAAATACTATTGAAAGATTAATAATACTATCAGATTCAGATATAATTGACAGAAAAAATATAGAATCAGAAAACCAGTCTTATAATTCTGAAATGGATAAACTCATAAATTCCAATTCAACTTTAAGGGATTTTCAGGATATTTCAGAGAAGATATTCATTGAAAATAAGCTTTCCGAAAATAACTGGAATATTTCAAAAACCGCAGAGGCTTTGGATATACAAAGAAGCCACCTTTATACTAAAATTAAGCAATTCAACATAGAAAATCCCGATAAAGACAATAAAGATAATTAGTATTTATCGCTAACTAAGGCAGTTAATTGATTATTGCTTATTTGAAGATATTTCCCTATAATCACACCTAATAATAACAAAAATTTAATAATTTCTAATTAATTTCAAATGAAGATTAAGAATTACTTCCTGAGTTTACTTTTAGCTCTCATTGTACTTGGTTCATTACAGAATGAAATATTCTCACAATTGCCAAACCAGAATACTATTTTACTTGCTCAAAAAGATGAGTATGGAAACGGCTATTCGGCTTTATGGGGATATGCCGGACCAAACGGTAGGGAATATGCGATACTTGGCTGTAATACAGGTACAGCGTTTTATGATATTACAGATACTGCTAATATACATGAAGTGGATTTTGTTACCGGAGTTACATCAGGCTGGAGAGAAATGAAAGTATTTTCCAGCTATGCCTATGTAGTTTCTGAAGGGACGAACAGCAGGCTGCAGATAATTGCATTACAGTATCTGCCTGATTCTGTCAGCCTTGTTGCTACTTATTCATATACCGGTTATACAAAAACACATTCAATATCACAATCCGGACCTTATCTTTATTTAAATGGAGGAGATAATACTATTGGAGGCAGTAACCAGGGCGGCATTACAATTCTTGATATAACTAATCCCCAGTCACCTGTAAAAAGAGGACAATGGTCAAACTTATATGTCCATGATTGCAGGATAGTTAATGATACAATTTATGCAGCTAATATTAATAATGGACGGATAACTGTAATAAACGCTATAAATAAAGATAATTTGGTAACTGTAAATTCCTGGGTAAATAATCCTAACCCTTTCCCGCATAATTGCGCATTACCTAATAACAGAAGATATATTTATACAACTGACGAAACTTCAACTCCAAATGGCAAACTAAAAGTTTGGGATAAACAGAACCTGGCTAACGTAACATTGGTTACTTCATGGCAGCCAACAAATATAACTACATCAATAGTACATAATATAGAAATCTTCAATAACCTTGCTGTAATTGCGCATTATACTGCTGGAATCAGGATACTTGATATTACAAATCCCACAACGCCTCTTGAAATTGCGTGGTATGATACTTTTCCTTCATCTAATTCGGCTCAATACAGCGGGTGCTGGGGAGTATTTATGTTCCCATCTTCAGGTAAAATTATTGGTTCTGATATGTCAGGAGGATTATTTGTGATTAAAATCGGTAGTGCTGTTACTGGAATTACGGGTAATCAAAATGTGCCTTCATCGTTTTCATTGAAGCAGAATTATCCAAATCCGTTTAACCCAAGCACTACAATTGAATATAATATTCCAAAATCATCTTATGTAACACTTAAGGTATTTG
Organism: Ignavibacteria bacterium; assembly: GCA_043744495.1. Taxonomy (GTDB): domain Bacteria; phylum Bacteroidota; class Ignavibacteria; order Tepidaquicellales; family OLB5; genus OLB5. The sequence continues at coordinate 7,716 of JAYTUN010000186.1, read as the reverse complement.
ATGTACTGGGAAGACAAGTTGCTTTACTTGCTGATGAATTTAAGATCGCGGGTAACTATAAGGTAAATTATGATGCAGGAAGATTGGCAAGCGGAATATATTATTATACTATTTCAACTGACAATGGATTTACAGAAACAAAGAAAATGATACTAACTAAATAATTATTTATTATTCTTTAAGCCCGCTTATTAAAAGGCGGGCTTTTTTTATGTGTCATTTGTGAGGAACGAAGTGCCCGCCCGCCTATGGCGTGGACGAAGCAATCTCATGAATACTAGATATTAATTGAACATAAAACTTTTGTTGTCTTATAAAATCAATGATCAATCCATAAGATGACCCAAAGGGTATCCGCTTCGCTTTGCTCGCAAAATACCAACATTTGCGAGGAACGAAGTGACGAAGCAATCTCATTAGATTAATCTCTATGATTGCTTCGCTCGCAAAGGTTCATCTTTTGCAAGGAGTGGAGCGACGAAGCAATCCCATCAATTAATCTATAATATGACCCGGAGGGTATCCGCTTCGGTTTGCTCCCAATAAATGTATCTCAACTTAAAAATTTAATATTATTGATTTAAAGTGATATTGTATTTAGTTTTTACAATAATTAATTTATGTTATGAAATATAAGATCCTGAAATATTTAATTCTTTTGTTCATTACTATACCTTTATATTCACAATTACCAAATCAAAATATGCGGCTCATTGCCAATAAGAATGAGCATTTCTCAAATTATTATTCAGCTATATGGGGATATACTGCTCCAAACGGAAGAGAATATGCTATATTAGGATGTTCAGAAGGGACAGCATTTTATGATGTTACAGATACTAATAATGTTCACGAATCAGATTTCCTGCCAGGTTTGACATCTATCTGGCGAGAAATGAAAACTTTCAGTCATTATGCTTATATTGTTTCAGAAGCACCAGGCAGCGGCTTGCAGGTGGCTGACCTTCAGTATTTACCTGATTCTGTAAGACTCGTAAATACAGTTACATTTACCGGTTATTCCAGAACTCATACTATATCTCAATCAGGTCCGTATTTATACCTGAATGGAGGAGATTATAACGGTGGAGGAATATTTGTTTTTGATGTTTCACAAAACCCTGTGCAGCCTGTTAAAAGAGGAAATTGGTATCAAAGTTATATACACGATTGCCGAGTAGTAAATGATACTATATGGGCAGCAGCTATATTTGATGGCTTTATTTATGCTATAAGTGCTGTTAATAAGGATAGTCTCAGAACAATTTCTAACTGGTATAACCTACCACAACCTGGTCCTCATAATACAGCATTAACAGTTGACAGGAAATACCTTTTTGTTACCGATGAAATTGGAAGTTATCCCAGACTCCTTAAAGTATGGAATGTTGAAAATACTCTCAATCCTGCTCTGGTGGCATCCTGGCAGCCAACTAATATTGATTCCTCTATTGTTCACAATGTTGAGATTTACGGTAATTATGCTCTTGTAGCACATTACTCTTGTGGAGTCAGAGTGTTGAACATCTCAAATCCGACAACACCAGTAGAAATAGCGTGGTATGATACTTATCCTGTAAATAATTCGTTTAACTATAACGGCTGCTGGGGTGTTTATATGTTTCCTTCAGGCAAGATAGTTGCTTCTGATAGATCTACCGGTCTGTATGTATTAAAAAGCTCTGCAATTGTTATTGGAATAAATAATGGTAACAATAATTTACCAAAATATTTCAGTTTAAAACAGAACTATCCTAATCCGTTTAATCCAGTAACAAAAATTGAATATTCATTGCCTGAAAATATCTATGCGAAAATAAAAATATACGATGCCGCAGGCAAATTAATAGCCGTTATTTCCGATAAATATGAATCAGCCGGAGATCATTATGTGATTTATGATGCTTCAAAGCTTTCAAGCGGAGTATATTTTTACTCTTTGGAAGTCCATCAAGCAGGATCTTCGACAGGGGAATATATGCAAACACGAAAAATGGTGATAATAAAATAAAAAATATCATTTATAAATTCTCTGACGTAATATTTCATATAAAGTTACTCCGGCTGAAACTGATACATTTAGTGATGTAATTTTACCAATCATTGGAATTTTTACCAAATTATCACACAAATTAATAATATTTTTCCTTAAACCTTCGCCTTCACCCCCAAAAACAACTGCGCATTTATCAGGAAAATTAAAATTATAGATTTCTTCACCTGTATTTAACACTGTTCCAATAATTTGGTAATTATTTTCCTGTAAAACCTCGATTGTTTTGTAAATATTTGGTTCTTTTGAAATCTTTATATAATTGGTGGCTCCTGAAGAGGTTTTAATTACAGTATGGTTCACTTTTGCAGAATTTTTATCTGAAATAATGATACCATCTGCGCCTGATGATACTGCTGTCCTTATTATTGCGCCAAAATTATGGGGATCCTGTATCTCATCAAGTATTATCAGGGTAGTCTGCTCTTTATCGTTTAGTGATTTAAGTATTTCAGTTGTTTTGGAATATACAAACTCACTTACTTCTGCAACTATACCCTGTGATATGCCTTCAGACTTATCTTTTTTATCAAGAATACTTTCAAAGGATGATTTTGATATTTTTTCTATTGTAATATTTTTTGATTTAGCTGTACGCTCTATTTCTTTTATTTTATTGTCACTTACATTATCAAGTAAAATGATCTTATTTATAGTTGCCGGAGCAAATTTCAGAGTTTCAATTACGGGATTTCTTCCAATTACTAGCATTTAATTTAGTTATGATTATGTATATATTTGCGAATTATCATTTTATAGTTTTAATAATACTTAACACAAATCTTTAACTCAATCTCAAAATTTATCTGATAATAGTACTTTTCAGATGAATTTAAATCGGATAAACCAATTATTAACAATATTTATAAAAGTCTTTGAAAATTATTATGAAATTACATGTTTATTAAATCAGAAGAAGGTTCAACCAAACAATTAATAGAGTTTTGCATTGGGTATTTTACTTTTTATGTTATAACAGGCATAACTGTTAAATATTTTACAGGTTTACCTGCTGATGGTTTCCCGGGTATGACCAACATTCAATACCTTGTATATAATACAATAGGAGGAAATCTAATAGCTCTTAGTATTGTACTTTTCTTAAAATGGTATAAAATTCAATCAAATAACTATGTTTCTTTAATCGGTATTAAAATACCTTCTGAATTATATTATATAATTCCATCAGGTATCTGTACTGCAATTATTATCCCAACTACAACACTTATGTACACTCTGCCAATATCCGTTATGGTAGCAATGGTGATAATGCGGGGCAGTATAATAGTAATAAGCAGAATAATTGATGCCATTCAGATAAAGCAGGGTATTTTAAAGAAACGAGTATATTGGGAAGAAAACATTGCAGTAATTTTTGCAATAATGGCAGTAGTGACAAATCTTGTCAATCTTAAGCCTGGCAGCTTTGATTTTGTAGGCTCAACTGCAGCTATGACAATTTTAATAAGCTATGTTATAGCATATTCAATTCGCATTTACATTATGAATTATTACAAAAATACCAGAAGAAAAGGAGTTAAACAGGATAATAAAGGCTTCTTTGCAATAGAACAGATATTTGCAACAATTACAATGATCATTTTAGGGATAATACTTTACAATTCCACAACACTATTTAACTGGAATGCAGCACAAATTATTGGTTTCAGGCAAGCTTTTCAAATGCCTCATACTTTTTGGCAGTGGGCAGGAATTTCAGGTTTTGCATTTGGGTTACTTGCGTTCTTTTCTGTTTTTATTTTTATGTTCAAAGGAAGAACAGCAACTTTTGCGGGTCTTGTGAACAGACTTACTTCATTAATTGCCGGGACAGCAGCAACACTTATATTTGCATTTTTGTTTGGAGGAAAATATCCCGGAACAGAAGACTGGGTAACACTTGGTTTTATCTTAATTGCAGTTTATTTCCTTACAAAAGCTGAAAAGAAGCGTTCATTAGAACTTAAAACATCAAACAATTAGATTGAAATACTCAAGGGATTCTTTGTCCGATCCAAAGGAAGCTTCGCTAGGACTACATCCGGAGTTCAAAAATATATTATTTGATCTTGACGGGACGATAACTGATTCAAGCACAGGAATAATAAACGCTTACATGTATTCACTCAATAAAATTGGTTTGTTTGAAAGTGATATGGATGTCGTCAAAAGTTATATTGGTTCACCCTTAAGAGCATATTTTACACAAAGACATAATTTAAACGACAATGATTCTGAAACAGCCGTTAAATTTTTCAGAGAGTATTATACCGAAAAAGGTTTGTTTGAAAATAATGTATATCCGGGCATGGCAGAACTTTTAGCTGAATTACACTCAAAAGCGTATCAAGTATTTATTGCAACTTCAAAGCCTGAAATATTTGCAAGGAGAGTTTTATCTCACTTTAAGATTGATAAATATTTCAGCTATATAAAAGGCTCTGATATGTCAGCCGATAATAAACCCAAACAATCAATAATTAACGATGTCCTTACTGTAAATAACCTGGATAAGAATGAAAGTATAATGATAGGGGACAGGTATCATGATATTAACGGTGCCAAGCTGAATAACATCAATTCAATTGCTGTTACTTATGGTTATGGAAGCCTGGAAGAATTACAAAAGGAAAATCCTACTTACTTTGCATCAAATACATATGAACTGAAAAGTATATTGTTGTAACCAAAATAAAAAAGGATAAGCTTTTGACCTACTGTTTTTTTCTCCTCTAAATATCCTGCGTAAACACGGGTATCTAAAGTATAATTTATATAATTTCTATTTCAGTAAAACATACAGGATTATTGCAAGTATCCCTGCAACTGAAAATAATGCATAATCCTGAATAACACCTGTTTGTATTCTGCGCCAGTCAATTGATAAATTATTAAAAAAATTTGCGGTTCCATTTACCGCGCCATCAATAATCTTTACATCTAATATTTTATAGAAAACTTCTGTCAGCCATCTGAGCGGTGAAATAAATATCTTGTCGTAGAGTTCATCTACTCTGTATTTATCACGAAGCAGGTTGTAATAGCCTCCACTGAATGCATCTGGCTTTTCGCCTGATTTAAACATCTTGAGTGCAACAAGAATTGCAATTACTGCAACCAGGACAGAAAATACTATCAATCCAATTTCTGTTGATTCAACAACATGATGTTCAGGCAGTATCTTTAAAGCTGCACCAAAAACAGGTTCAAGCCAATGTTCAATAAAATTAGGCGCGAAAATATGCGGCATACCAATGAAGCCGCCAACTACCGAAAGTACAGCAAGTATTATCAGCGGAACTGTCATGAAAGCAGATGATTCATGCGGATGCACATGTGCTTCATCATATCTTGGCTTGCCGTAGAATGTTAAGCTGATAAGCCTGAATACATAAAAGGCTGTCATAAACGCCGTAAGCACTGCAATACCGAACACTGCATAGTGTCCGCCAAAAAATAATTTTGAGAGTATTTCATCCTTGCTGAAAAATCCAGAGAACGGGGGAATGCCTGAAATTGCAATAGCACCCATTAAGAAAGTAAAGAATGTTACTTTCATTTTATTCTTTAGACCGCCCATTTTTGTAACATCCTGCAAATTATGCATTCCATGAATAACCGAGCCTGCTGCAAGGAACATTAACGCTTTAAAGAAAGCGTGTGTTGTAAGGTGAAATATACCTGTTGAAAACGCGCCTGCACCCATTGCCATGAACATAAATCCTAACTGGCTTACTGTTGAGTATGCAAGAATTTTCTTAATATCATTTTGTGCGACGGCAATTGTAGCCGCCATAAATGCTGTCAAGCAGCCTATTATCATTACAACTTCCATAGTAATTGGAGCCATTGCAAAGAGCAGGGAAGTCCTGCCTATCATATAAACGCCGGCTGTAACCATTGTAGCAGCATGTATGAGCGCTGATACAGGTGTCGGACCAGCCATAGCGTCAGGCAGCCATATAAATAATGGTATCTGAGCTGATTTACCTGTTGCACCGACAAATAGAAGTAGTGTTATTATAGTGAACATTGAAACCGGAACCACTGTAGTTGGTATTTGTGAAATTATTCCAAGGAAGTTCAAAGTTCCGAAACTCATAAATATGAAAAACATCGCTATCATAAAACCAAAGTCACCTATCCTGTTAACCCAAAATGCCTTGTTAGCAGCATCGCCCGTAAATTTCTTTTCATAGAAATATCCTATAAGAAGGTATGAACATAATCCTACACCTTCCCAGCCAAGGAACATTAATAATAAATTATCTCCAAGTACAAGGTTAAGCATCGCGAATATGAAGAGATTTAAAAAAGCAAAGAATCTTGCGAAGCCTCTATCACCATGCATATAACCTATGGAGTATATATGTATCAAGAATCCGACACCTGTTATGATAAGACACATTGTAACAGATAGCGGGTCAACCAAATACGCCGCGCTGATGTTTAGTGAGCCTGATGATATCCAGTTGAAAAGGGGAATGGTAATACTGCGGCTTTCTTCAGGAAGCGAAGTTATGTGCAGGTAAGCAAGTACAGTAATGATGAAGGATCCCAAAACCATCAGGGAGCTTAATATACCTGATACTTTTTCATTTTTAATTTTTGTACCAAAAAGACCGTTTATTAAAAATCCAACTAAAGGTAAAACTGTAATTAAATAGAAGTAATCTACCATTTTAGAATATTAATTTCATCCAGGTTAATTGTTGATTTATTGCGGTAAAGGGCTATGATTATAGCAAGTCCTATTGCCGCTTCAGCGGCTGCAACTGTCATAATAAAAAACACAAATATCTGTCCGTTTAGGTTTCCTAAAAAAGATGAAAATGTAACGAACACCAGATTGACTGAATTAAGCATAAGCTCAATACACATAAATACAACAATTGCATTTCTGCGTGTAAGAACTCCTATTACCCCGATTGAAAACAACAGGAGCGCGAGTATTAAATAAAAGTTTATTTCCATTTACAAAAATAAGGGAATTTGAGCATTTTATCAATTTATTTAGTGATATAAATGAAAATAAATTTAATCCTGAGCGTTGAGCTTGCCTGACATAGGTGCGGAATTATCCATACATATCTTTAGAAAATTATCACTGAAATCTTGATATAGTTATGTAAAATTTTTCTAACAATTATATACGACTTTTTTTCATATTGCATTTATCAAAATTTACGTGTTGATTTCTGATTGTTCCGAAACCCTATGAAAACAGGGGAGAATAAATTATCGTAAACCGAACTTACAAGCAATAAACCATATATCATATAACACTCAACTTTACATAATATATATTATTTCTCATTTCTTGAACAATATGTTAAAATCTCGATATTTTGAATAATTCTTAATAGCCTGTTTATGGGTTTTTGTATGATTGATTTTAATAAATTCTATAGTTACTTTTGATCTGCTAATATTCTAAAATTACTATAACCAAAATAATGCACGGCATTCTTCGTATATTTATCACACTATTCATTTTACTTTCATTAGTATCAAGTAAAACATATTCACAGGACGACTGGAAGCTCTTTTGGAGCGCTGCGCTATCCAAGTTGGATTCTATGTTCTACCGTGAACAGGCTCAGTTCCGCTTAATGCAAAGTTACCAGAATGATGCAACTGAAGAACTTATATTAAAGGATATT
>JAYTUN010000185.1:0-16721 GCA_043744495.1 Ignavibacteria bacterium | reverse complement strand
ATGTGTAACTACTCCTTTGGCTTTTTGTATTTCACTTAACTGAAGGACAGCATTCATAGCTCCACGAATTTTAAAAGAGCCTGTCTTCTGGAAATTTTCACATTTAAAAAACAGATTTGAGCCTGTTAATTCATTTAACAGGCGAGATGTCATTACTGGCGTTCTGTGGATATAAGGCTTTAAGTTATCCGCAATAACCGCAAGTTTTTCTTTACCGGGAAGCTTAGCTGCCATTTAATTTTGAGTAAGATAAGTAAATATTAATAAATGCAAATATAGCTATTATGAGCCAAACAAGCCGGGGATATCTATTATTAATTTTTCTATGGTTAACACACCCCGCCTCTAAAGTGGCACCCCCCTTCCCGCTAAGCAGAAATGCGGGGTCTTTGACAATAGGGGAATTACAATAAGGCAATATTAATCTTTAAGATTGCTTGTTGCTACGCTCCTCTTAAATGAGATTCTTTTGCGAACGAAGTGAAGCAATCGTATAAATTATTGAAGGATCGTTGGAATAAGATTATTTTGTCATTCGTTTCTTACAAATGATTACCAGTTCATTCGTTTTTTAAATCCGTTTAATGTTAAATGGTAAGCTATGCTTGCTCCAATTACACCTGCGCCCACAATAATCACATCACAGCATTTTAATACCGGCTGCTGCATTACCTGCCGGCGCTGTAATTTTCCTGGGGTATGTTAGCAGTAAACATATGCTCGGGATTCTTAAAAGATTTAATCTCAAGTGTATTACTACTGGGGTCTTTAAATAACATAGTAGCCTGTTCACCCGGCTGTCCCGCAAATCTTATACCAGGCTCAATAATGAATTCAACTTTTGCTGTGAGTAATTTATCTGCAAGCGAGTGGAATTCATCCCACGGGAAAATGCAGCCAAAATGCGGAATGGGAACTATAACATGATCCACAACACCGCACGGAAATGATTCAGGTATTATTTCGGAAACATGCATTGAAAGCTGGTTACCGCCAAAATTGAAATCAACCCATGAATCAGCGCTTCTGCCTTCAGAGCAGCCGAGGATCTTGCCATAAAATTTTCGTGTGGACGTGAGATCTTTGACAAGAAACGAGTAGTGGAATGGATAATGAGGCATTTTTATTGTTTGCTTTGTTAAAGCGTAATAATAAAGAATTATGCTTAGAATATAAATGCTAAAGGAAGGTTTTATGAATTTTATAGTGAATTATCGTTTGGATGGTATTGAAAGAGTGTAGAATGATTTTAAAACCCCCGACTAAAATATTCTGTAATTGATTAAAATGAATAATTATAGCTTTTAATAAACTTAACAAGATGCTCCCTCCTTTAATCCCGCCATGCAGAAGCGCGGGACTGCAAAAAGCGCAGAAAGCAAAGGGGGGATAAAAGCATTAATTTATTTTACTTGTAATTTCATCTAATTTAGGTGTTTTTAAAATGAGTGAAAATATTTACTTGTTACTTTAAATGGTTTTAAATATTTTTATTTGAAATTCAAACTCAAAAAATTTATGCAAAAAATTTACCATCTGTTACCTGAAGAAATTTTGAAAGGAAAAAATTTAAAAAACCCAAGATATGTCAAATCTAAAGTGAAAAGAGAATCGGAATTTGTTGAGTTTTCTTCTGCATATAATATTATCCTTATGGGAATTATAACTCTATTAACACCTAATAATAACCGAGTGAGAAAAAAAGAACTCACTTATAAGGATATATCCGATGCTTGCGGAACGCCGATTTCAACACTTAAGAAATATATGCCTGTTATCAGACATAATTTTGCGCATTATTTTAATATTATTGAAAGAAAATTTGGAAGGAGTTATTCTTACAAATTAAATCCAAACTTTGCTAAAGAACTTATTATTGCTTATGAATATTATACCAAATTGCAGAAATAATCCAAAACTGACTATGAGAAGCAAAATAAATATTCAAAACACCCCACTTCCAATTTACGAAGTTAGTATAAAAAGGGGCAAATTGTTAAAAAAAGAGAGGCAGTTAAAATGCCCCTCTTTTTAAAAAAATGTAAAAACGTTACCTGTTTATTAACGTAACAACTACGTTAATAATAATACCCACTGCTACGCCAACGAGCGCGAATGTGCAGGCTGATTTAGCTGCTTTAGGGTTCTTATCTTTGTTGATAAACCATAAAATAGCGCCTACAAGCGGTATGCAAAAAGAAACGATCTTAAGAATCATGCTCAGATCTTCTGTCTGGTTACCTGTTGGTGCCAGTGGTGGTGTTGTTGGTTCCATGATTTGTTTTTCTCCTTTAGTTAAACAAAATATTGCTTAAAAAGATTATTTTAAAAAGTTATAGTAAAAAATGAAGCATTCATTTTAAGTTATTGCAATTATCAAATGGCCTATCCATTGCCCTATAATAGCGGCAAGCGCAATGCATCCTACGCCAGCAAAGATACCCGTTGCAAGCCGGAGCCAGTTATTGCTTTCTCTGTGCATATAAGCCTGGGTAAGCCCGTCAATAAGAGCGGGTACCATTAACAGGAATATCCACAGTAGCCCGGGCTGCCAGATAGAAAACGTAAATATTGGAAGCGCGAAATATCCAACATAGAATCCGGTACACCTTGCGCATACAGGAAACTGGTTGCCTTTATAGAAAAAAGAGCGTTCAGCCAGGCGGTGACAGAAAACAAATTCCATCTTAACTTTTTGTTTTGGGGTATTTATTACTGCTTCCTGCAAATTTTTGTATTTTTTGAATTTATTAACACAAACTAATAATGCTAAAAAGTAAAATCAATGATATTATATTATTATTACAGTTTTATTCAGGGTTGGCATCTTCAAGCTTTTTGAGTTCAATTTCAGCCCACCGGCATAAAATATCCTTATCAGCCTGTGAGAGCTTTGCATCTCTGTGTATTATAAGATACTGAGGAAGAGGCATTTCATCTGCTTTAATCTTTTCGCAGATTTCATTAAGCCTCGTTTCTTTCTTTGCATCTGGTATTTTATCCCACTGGCTGAAGTTCATATCCTTTCTGCCTTTTACAACATCATCAGCAACAAGCCATGATACAGGCGCAATTGAGCTATACCAGGGCCAAGCTGTATGGTTGCTGTGGCAGTCATAACATGAGCGCTTTAAAATGCTTTCAACATTTGAAGGGATATTCATTACCTTTGTAATGTGTCCCGGAGTGATTTCTGCAGTTGTAGTTTTATCTGGTCTGTTAATGAGTTGGATTGCAACTAACCCCATAACAAGGATTACAAGAACTATTTTTAATATTTTTTTCATGAAACTATTCTTAAATTTTTAAATATCAATTTCAAATAATTTTTTACCAGAGTTGTAATCAAAGCCCATAATGCCTTTACCTTTAAGCTGAAGGATTACAAGGTTTCCTGATCTTTTCACATCAATATTACTTTTTGTAAAAAAGAGGCTTGAAAACACATCATCTTCCTCGTCAATTTTCATTTGCTTAAAGAGCATATCTTTACTAACTGTCCATTTTTCATCGCCGGTTTTCAAGTCAATACACGTCATAATTCTGTTAGATTTTTTCCCTAATTGGTCAAGGTAAATTATAACTGCGCAGTCATTATCGTTGAAATAAATTATACCTTCAAGATAAATATTTTCCGAAACGGATTTAACTTTGATTTTGTAATGCTTTTCCATGTAATCTTCTTTTTTGGTTAAAGATACAAGGCTGGATTTGTTCTGATTAATGCTGACTTTTGGACCGGTTGCAATGATGAGTTTTTTTCTTGGACCGGATGAATTATCTTCTGGTGCCAATATTGGAATTGAAATTATTGTAGAATCTTTAGACTGTGAATTAGTGAAGTCTGCTAAATCCTTATAAAGTTTTCCTTCGGCTATACTATAAATTTTTTCCTTGCCATCCTTAGTTTTCATTTTCAGATTAAAATCATCCTTATTATAGTGCGCTTCTGTTAGTCCCGCACTAAGCTCGGGGAATTTAGAAATAAACTGCTTTGTATCCATTACCTTTTCGCCGGTTTCGGAGTTAAACGCTTCTATTTTCGGCTCATTTTCACCATACTCCCTAGTAAAGCTCCATACTTTACCGTCATAGTAAACCAGGTCAATTTGAGTGATTATATCTTCATAAAGTGTTTTGGTTTTGCTGATGACTTTCTGAGTTTCCGGGTCAATGATATATGTCCATGTTTTGCAGAAGTAGCACTCTCTGCCTGTTGAAGTTCTACCAGGTGATTTGGTTGACTGGATAAAATTAAACGATCCGTCAGTTAGTATCCACATCTTTTCCTTACCATCTTTTGAAGGTACAATGACTGCATCTATAAAATCACCTCTTATACTATTTGGCATTATTGCCGGAAGCGCGAAGAAATAACCGATTATTCCAATTACAACAAGAACAACAACTGCTCCTATAATTCCAAAGCAGCCTTTGCCTGCACAGCCGGATTTCTTGCCATAGATGGTTTTACCCTGGTAAGAATCTCCCTGGGGATATGATACAGATGGTTCCATATAATTTTTGTTAGATTTATTTTGTAAATATATGAAAAATTGTTGAATATAAGGGTAGATAATTGCATAAATATTCCTGAAAGTTTTTTGAATTTGTTTCAAATTAAGTAAAAAAAATAAACATTTAATAGTAGAACATTAAACCAACCCCAAGAGAAACATCGTTTATATTGGATTTTGATATATCTTTGATAAATGTGTGACGGTATCGCAGGTAGGGATTAAAGGCAAAATAATTTCCGGTAGGCAGAATTGCCCCAAAAGAACCATGAATAAACCAGCCGTTATTTTTGGTATCGGTAAAGTAACCTACTCCAGGCGTTGCGACGAAGCCGACAAACTGACCAATATCCAAAATTATATCATAATTATAAGATAGCCTGAGGTGGCTTGTGTTATAGCTTCTGAAAATGTATGAATACTCAAATGCCAGCCTGCCATAAGGAAACTTACCAATAGAAACTTCCTTTGTTAACCCGAAGAATACTTTTTTATCTTCAATTACCAGCATTGGATTAATTATTGCAGCAATATAGAAAGATAACGGAGCACCTGCTTTTGAATAAGTGATATTCAGAGGCGTTAATAAGGAATTACCGTAAGCATTTTTATCCATATTGAAATTAAGATTCAGCGGATCTGATTGTGAATAAACAGTAACACAAATTAATAAAATCAACATCGGTATTGCAAAAAAGTTTTTATTCATATTAATTTTATTGGTTTGATACAAATTTAAGTCCAATAATTGAACCGATTAATGTGAAAATAAAAAAGAGCCGCCAAAATTCAGCCGGTTCTCTAAGATAAACTATGCCAATAAGTGCAATACCACAGGCTCCAATGCCCGTCCATATAGCATACGCAGTGCCGAGTGGAATTGTTCCAAGGGCTTATCTAAAAAGAAATAGCTTAAAATTGTAAAAACTTTAAAAAGCATGGTTGGGAGGAGCTTTGGGAGTATTTATATATTTGCAGAGTCCTTCAAAAAGCGAAGAGACTCTGCAAAAAACTATAAAACATATTTCAAAGATACCCGCTATGATTAGATAGATCCAGCTCATATTTTAAATTGTTGGATTTACAAAAATAAGGGAAATTATGCGGAATAAAAATCTGTACGCCATATTGTATTGTGTCAAATCTGAGGATCTGACACGAGCACGCCTGGTCCCGTCAGGTCCTTAGACCTGAAGGGAAAAAATTTACGCAGGGATAAGCTTAATGACAAATTGTGGTATGAGGAAAATTATAGACTTCGTCCCCCTTTTCAAGGGGGATTAAAAAAAAGAGACGCATCACATGCGTCTCTAAAAAAAATATTTTGAAAATGATTACTTTACATTATCTTTTAAAAGCTCGGGGAATTCTTTATAGAACTTCTTGACCTTTGGAGCTATTACCATTGAGCAGTAAACCTGTCCTGAATTATTATTGTAATAATCCTGATGGTAATCTTCAGCTTTATAGAAAACATCAAACTTTGTGACTTCCGTCACTATAGGATCATCCCACAGCTTTGAAGCCGTTATATCAGCAATAACTTTCTCTGCGGATTTTTTCTGAATGTCGCCTGAATAGTAAATTGCAGAGCGGTACTGAGTTCCTGCATCTGCACCCTGTTGGTTGAGTGTAGTTGGATTATGAATGTGGAAGAATACCGTTAGCAACTGTTCATACGAAATTAACGCAGGGTTATAAGTTATCTTTATTGCTTCAGCGTGTCGGGTTGTGCCGGTGCAGACTTCCTTATAAGTAGGATATTTTGTCATTCCTCCGGAATAGCCTGACTCAACTTTTTCAACGCCTTTGATATCCTGGAAAATAGTTTCTATGCACCAGAAACAGCCGCCTGCAAGCACTGCGGTTTCCATTTTTGAATCGTCTTTCTTTGTTGTATCGTTCATATTTTTATTACTAATTGTTTTGTTTTCATCTGAATTTAATGAGGTTTTTACGGTTTTGCTACCCGTAAAAGAGCATCCCGTAACTGATGATGTTAATATGATCAGTGAAATTACCAGTAAAAGCAAAAATATTGCATTATGTTTAAACATTAAACAGCCTTTCTTGTATATATTTTATTAACCATTTATATATACGAATCGTTTCAGTGGAAGGATTTTGGTGAATTGAGAATTTAGAAACTCAACCCCCATAGGGAATTTATGTTAATTTAAGTTAAATGATTAAATGTGGATATTGAGAATATTCGAGAGATACTCCCCCCTTTTTTAAACTTCCCTCGCTACACTCGTTAAGTCAAGGAAGCAAAGGGGGGATTAGAAACGAAGAATTGTTTCAAAGAAAGGATATTTGTTACACTCCAACTTTTTTGCTTCTTCGTTCAAACAAAATGGTGTTGCGCCATACATCGTTCATGCAGCCGGCTTTTTCCATATATCCAATTTCACGGAATCCACAGCCAATGTGCAGTTTTATGCTTGCTGTATTTTCGGGGAAGATAGATGCAGTAAGTGTCCACACCCCGCATTTTTCCTTTCTTCAATTAATGCGTTCAACAGCATTTTGCCAATGCCTTTTCCAAGGTGAGCCGATGCAATATAAATGCTTTCCTCGTTAATGCCTTTGTAAACTTCTCGTTTTGAAGTTGGACTAAGCGCAGCCCATCCAACAACTTCATTTGCAATTTCAGCAGCAAGTCTGCAGTAAGGAAGTTTTGCTTCATTCCATTTGCTCCACTCAGGAGCGGTTTTTTCAAATGCAGCATTACCTGATTTTATTCCTTCTTCAAAAATGCGCTTAATAGCCGGATAATCTTCTTCTGTGATATTTCTGATAATTATCTTATCGTTGATCATAAATTATTTATCAGAAAGTGATTTGAAGAATTCCCAAATAGTTTCAGTAGCATTAAAATCTTTGCATACTGCGCCTACTATTAATTTAGGCAGGTATTGCGATGCCCCGGGCCAAGTATGCCCGCCCCCCACTATTTTTATCAAAACTACTTTAGAATTATCTTTGCATTTATAGTATGTTGTTTTTTCGGCTTTGCAGCCGTCATCTTCTTTGTTATCCATTTCCTCAATCTTGCTGCTTTGCTGGCATAAATTATTTTCAGTCCATATTTTAATTGTCCAGTCAGTTGAAATACTACTTCCCATGCCGCCTTCTTCTTCCCTGAAACCCACTGCTCCGCCGTCATATTTAACAAGAGGGTCTTTGGTACCGTTGATAAGCAATAGCGATACAGGAGAGGTAAGTGTGAAACTTTCTTTCAGGTTTTCGGGAATATTTGCTGTAACAGGAGCTATACCAAGAATGCGGTCAGACATTTTGTATGTAAGATAAATGGAAAAGAACCCGCCGTTTGATATTCCCGTAGAAAAGATGCGCTTAGAATTAATTTTATAATCAGCTATCAATGTATCAAGCATCATGGAAATGAATTTTACATCATCTCTTTTCATCGGAAGTTTATCGCCTATTCTGCCATCATTCCAGTTTTTATCAACCGAATTGGGATATACAACTATAAAATTTTCCTTATCTGCAAGTTTGCTGAATTTTGTATGTTTCTTTACCTGTTCAGCAGTTCCGCCTCCTCCATGGAAAACCATAACAAGTGGCAGAGGTTCACTGCCGTAATTTTTGGGCAAGTGGAGTATAAATTCACGCTCAAGCCCATCAACAGTAAGTTTTCCGACAATATCACCAGCGTAAGTCATTGAAAATAATGCAAATAAGTGAATTAAAAATAAGTATATAATTCTTTTCATTTATTTATTTTAAATTGCTGGAAACCTTTAATGAAATTATTTCCTTTTAAAATATGAAAATATTTTTTAAAATGATGTTGTAAAAACTGTATTATCTTGTAGTACTTTAATTTTTGTAGTAGTCTCTATCTTTTTAACCGTTTAGGCGGTTAGGTTGAGAATAATTTCGCAAGCTAAAGCTTGTCCGAAAAACTCCTTGAGAGCGGCTACAATAATTTTTTTAATATTATTGGTACCTCTTTTAAAACTTTTTACAGCTGATATAAGAATAAACTTGCGATGATTTGTAACTAATTTCCCCTGTTATCATAAACCTTGGTTGAACCGCATACGGGACATTTGCCCGTTTTAATTGTTTCTTCATTCATAATAATTTTATATTAATTTTTTCGGAAGGATATAAGAGATAGTTTTTAAAATTATTTTAAGTCAGCGATCTCAAAAACCCTTTTGATTCTTCGGTCTTCCTCTTTTAACCCTATGCTATCAAAATATTTTTTTCTGATTTATTCAAGTTCTTTAATTTATTCATTTGGATCAAGATTACTGTAATAGTCAATAGAGACGGGTATCATATACCTTTCTGTTTTCGAGACAGTTTTCCTAAATGCAGGAAAACCTGACGCTACAGGAAAGTAATTACTTTCCTACCGGTTCTTCTGATAGCTTTTCGGCTCTATCAGCAATCTTCAGCTTTTCGAAGAGTTCTTCAAGGTCGCCTTCCATTACCAGGGCAAGATTATACATAGTCAGTCCTATGCGGTGATCGGTCAGACGGTTCTGCGGGAAGTTATATGTACGAATCTTATCGCTTCTATCACCGGAGCCAACCATTAATTTGCGTTTCTGTGAAACTAACTGATTTTGTCTTGCAATCTCTGCTTCAAGAATTCTGGAGCGAAGGACCTTCATTGCTTTTTGTTTGTTCTTAAGCTGAGAGCGTTCATCCTGGCATTGCACTACGACACCCGTTGGAAGATGCGTAATGCGTATAGCGGTTTCTACTTTGTTAACATTCTGCCCGCCTGCTCCGCCTGCGCGGAATACATCAATTTTAAGGTCAACGGTATTGATCTCAACATCAATTTCATCAGCTTCGGGCAGCACGGCAACAGATGCGGCTGAGGTGTGAACACGCCCCTGGGTTTCTGTTTCAGGTACACGCTGCACACGGTGAACGCCGCTTTCGTATTTAAGAGTGCCGTAAATATCTTTGCCTGATATATTTACAATTACTTCTTTAAGTCCGCCCGGTCCAGAAGACTCATTAAACGTAACAAGCTCCATCTTCCATCCATTTCGCTCGGCATAGCGTGTGTACATGCGGTACAGGTCAGCTGCAAACAATGCGGCTTCATCTCCGCCCGTGCCTGCGCGTATTTCAAGTATTGCATCTTTGGAGTCGTTTGGGTCTTTGGGAACCAACAGCTCTTTAATATCCGATTCAAGCTTATCAAACCTGTTTTGCAGGCTTTCCTGCTCGGCAGCAGCAAGCTCTTTCATTTCAGCATCATTGGTCTCATACAGCAGCTTTTTGTTTTCTTCAAGCTGAGACTTTACTTTGATATATTCATTATATGCATTTACTATTTCGGTTAAGTCAGAGTATTCCTTTGATAAACGGCGAAACTCCCGTTGATCGTTAATGGTTTCGGGTTTATTAAGCAGTTCTGCAATTTCATGGTAGCGCTGCTTTACTTTTTCTAATTTATCGAACATTTACTTTAATTTTTTTTCTGATTGTAAAAATACCGTTAATTGTGTGGAGATTCAATTCAGAAATCAATTAACAATTAACAATGAGCAATGAGTAATGAGAAACGAACAAATATCAAATAGCAAAAAACGAAAATCAATTAATGATATTCGTGGCACGAAAAATTCTAAGCCTGAATCATAAACCCGACAGGTTTGCCTGCTTTGATCACCAAAAATATTATTTTATAATTTTTGTTATACAATTTAAAAAATAAAAACCCGTCAGCTATACAAATAAGTTTTTCTCAAAAATTATTTTTAAAAATAATTTTCATTTTTTTTCATTTACCTATTGACTATGAGTGATAGAATGTTATATTTGCAGTTGTATTTTTGATTGAGAAATATTCAGTATGGTTTTTTTTATATCAAAAAGTTAAATAAGGAGATAAGTAAAATTATTTGCGGGTAGGATTTACTTACAATATAAAAAAAGTAGTGGAGCATAGCTCCGCAGAGCATTTATCCGAAGGACAGGATCAGAAAGCTCTGAGTGAAAATTATGTTGACGATAACCTCGCTAACAATTATTCTCACCGGCTAAGCGACGTTTACGCTGAGTGGGATGATGAGGAAACTATTTCTGCTGTTGAGATCGCAATTAAAAAAGCGGGTCATGAAGTAATATTGATAGAAGCAGATGAAAATGCTTTTGGAAAATTACGCAGTACCAGACCTGATATAGTTTTCAATATGGCTGAAGGATTCGGCGGTGCATCGCGCGAGTCGCACATTCCCGCAATGCTTGAAATGCTTAATATACCCTACACTGCAAGCGACCCCATAACAATAGGTAACTGCCACGATAAATCACGCTGTAAGGAAATATTAACATACTATGGTGTGCCAAATCCGGGCTTTTTTATCACCGATACGCATGTAAACGGCTATCCAAAGGTAAAATACCCCGCATTTGTAAAGCCGCTTCATGAAGGTTCTTCAAAGGGTATCTATAACAGTAGTGTGGTGAAGAACAATGAAGAGTTAAACCGAGAAATAACAAGAATTAAGCAAAATTACGATCAACACTCTATAATAGAAGATTTCTTAGATGGTCAGGAGTTCACCGTGGCTTTGCTTGGAAATGGCGATAATGTGCAGGTTTTGCCAATTGTTGGAATAAATCTGGATTGTCTGCCTGCGGATTTCCCCAAAATTTACTCTTATGAAGTAAAATGGTTTTTTGATACCAGGGAAAACAAGCTGGATATATTTTCATGCCCTGCAAAGATAAGTAATAAGCTGAAAAACAGAATTGAAGAAATTTGTAAACAGGCATATAGCGCGTTGCGCATTAAAGACTGGGCAAGGATGGATGTTAGATGTGATGCGAATGATAATCCATATATAATAGAAATCAATCCATTACCGGGAGTGCTTCCTAATCCAGATGATAACTCATGCTTCCCAAAGGCGGCAAGAGAAGTTGGAATGGATTACGATGGGTTGATACAGAGAGTATTAAATGGGGCGATAGAAAGATACGGACTTTGAATTAACAATTAACAATTAACAATTAACAATTAACAAATAGCAAATAGCAAATAGCAAATAGTAAATATTAAATAAAAGATTAATTTATGAGATTGCTTCGCTTCGCTCGCAATATCAGAAAGAATGAGTAAGAAACTAAACATATCTATAATTTTCAATGACCCGGTGCAGTATGCGCAGGGACCGATATATGAAGGCACCGATGTTGATATAGACGCGCTGCCTGACGCTATAGATATGAGCGAGTATGGCGTGCTGGATGAAGTTAAAAGTGTTGAAAGAGCACTGGCTCCATTAGATCATAATACTAAAATTATTCCCGTAGCTCTTGATATTAACAAGCTGATAACAGAACTGAACGAGAACAGACCTGATATAATTTTTAATCTTTGTGAAAGTGTTGACGGAGATCCGACACAGGAAATGAACATTGCGGGATTATTTGAGCTTTTAAAAATTCCATATACAGGCTCACGGGCATTTTCACTTGGACTTGCGCTTAATAAGCCGCTGGTGAAATCAATTTTAAACCAGAGCGGCATACCAACTGCAAAACATTTTGTTACAGGTACAACAAGCTATCATTTGAACGGGCATAAGTTCCCGATGATAGTAAAGCCATCACGTGAAGATGCAAGCATAGGCATTACAAATGAATCTGTGGTAACTAACGAAGCGGATCTTAAAAAAAGAATTGAATACGTGCTTGATGAACATAAACAGCCTGCGCTTGTTGAAGAATATATCGAAGGCAGAGAAATTAACGTTTCTGTTGTAGGTAACGATGAGCTGATAACATTTCCTATAAGTGAAATAGATTTTACGGGACTTCCGGCAGATTATCCTAAGATAATAAGCTACAACAGCAAATGGATGTACAAGACGGTTGAGTTCGAAAACACAAAAGCAGTCTGCCCCGCACAGAATTTAAGCGATAAGGAAGTTGGCATCATACAGGAAACGGCAAAGAAAGTTTACAGGCTGCTTGGAGCGGCTGACTATGCAAGAGTTGATATGAGGCTTAAAGACGGAGTGCCATACGTGCTTGAGCTGAACCCGAATCCGGATATTGCAAGCGATGTACCCGAAGATACAGGCTTCACTCGCAGCGCAAAGGCTCACGGGTGGGAATACAGCTTTTTGATACAGCAGATAATAAAGTTTGCATTAAAGAGGTGGGGAGTGAAGCAGTAAAAGGTTAAAAAGTTTAAAGGTTTAAAGGTTAGAAGGTTAGAAGGTTAGAAGGTTAGAAGATTAGAAGGTTTACTTGTTTTTTGAATAATAGTAGCACAGACATTCTTGTCTGTGGTTAATAGAGTTATCAGCACTGACATTTTGTCTGTGAAGAGTGAAAATGATAAGAAAGCTAGTAAAAGACGATAAAGAACAGATTCAAAGAATACTTGAGGATACGCATCATTTTAATGAGGATGAGATAAAAGTAGCGATAGAGCTCATTGACGTATATTTGAACGATGAAAAGCAAACTGATTATATTATTTACGTAGTTGAGAGCGATGATACAAAAAAAGCGGCAGGTTACATTTGTTATGGCAAAAGACCGCTGACAGACTGGACGTATGATTTATACTGGATAGCTGTTGACCCCAATATTCATGGTAAGGGGCTGGGCAGCAAACTGGTGAAGCATATGGAAGAGGACCTGTTAAAATGCGGCGGAAAAATTATACTGATAGAAACCAGCGGAAAGCCGGAATATGAAAATGAACGAAAGTTCTATACCAAAAACGGCTATGAAGTTCAGACTATCATAAAAGATTTTTACAGAAGCGGTGATGACTTATTTATTTACTGCAAATATCTTTAGAGAAAGCCTCTAAAGGTAAGGTAACCGGAAATTACAAGTACGGTGCCCTGTGAAACCCCTGAAAAATAAGTAGGGGGTATCCAAAAAACTAAACAAGGAGTTAATATTTTATGGAACTATGGCAGCAGCTGCTAAAACAAAGCGTCAGCTCAGTAGATCAGCTTGTCGATAAGTTCGGAATCAAAAGGGAAGTTGCCGAAAAACTTGATGATTTTTTCCAGGCGAGGATAAATCCGTACTACCTAAGCCTTATCAGGTACCCCGGCGACCCCATCTGGCTTCAGGCAGTACCCGATGAAGTGGAACTTTATGATATAGATGCACAGGAAGACCCGTTAAACGAAGACGAGATGAGCCCGGTTCCTAATATTACTCACCGTTACCCCGACCGTGTGCTGTTTTTAACTACAAGCCAATGTGGTTTGTACTGCAGGTTCTGCACGCGGAAAAGGAAGGTGGGTGACTCAAGCAAGATAAACATGCGCGAGCTTGAAGCCGCTTTCCAGTACTTAGAGCAGCACACAGAGATCAACGATGTAATACTCTCAGGCGGAGATCCGCTTATGCTTACCGATGCGATGCTTGAAAAAATTCTTGCAAGGCTCAGGCAGATACCGCATATTCAAATTATAAGGCTTGGAACAAAGATGCCGTGCGTTTTGCCGCAGAGGATAACGCCCCAGCTTTGTGAAATGATAAAGAAGTATCACCCCATTTATGTAAATACGCATTTCAATCACCCCTGGGAAATTACTGAAGAGAGCAAGCAGGCATGTGAAATGCTTGTTAATGCCGGCGTTCCTGTTGGATGCCAGACTGTTCTGCTTAAAGGCGTGAATGACGACCCTGAAGTTATGAAGGAGCTTATGAAAAAGCTACTTGCGATAAGGGTAAGGCCCTATTATATTTACCAGGCAGACTTAACCAAAGGAGCAAATCATTTCCGCACACCAATTGATGTGGGTCTGGAAATAATGGATAATCTGCGCGGTCATATAAGCGGACTTGCAGTACCGCAATTTGTTATAGATGCGCCAGGCGGCGGCGGAAAAATTCCGTTACTGCCTGATTATGTTTTAGCGCGTGATAAGGAGAAGATCATTTTACGCAACTATAAGAATGAAGTATTCGAGTATCCAGATGTACAGGAAGAGCATATTGTACTTAAGCGCGGAAGGAATATTGATAAACCGCCAAAGAAAAAGGCAAAGAAGAAAGTACAGTTACCGGTGCTGCAGTAAGAATCTGAATTAGTATATTAATAAAAGGCGTTCAAGAAATTGAATGCCTTTTTTGTTTGCAAAAAACCGTTACAAACCTAAGCCACATTCACCCGCATTTAGCAGTGGCGGGCGCAAATTTTGTTACTTATTTCGTTTTTTTTGAAAAATGTGTTATATTGTAACAAAATAAATATACCATTGAACCAAAAATTTCACCAATGAGAAATAAATTATTACAGCTTGCTTTCCACAGGATTTCCACGCCAATCCAAAGGATGCTTCGCAAGGCGGGGTTGCTCCGTCCACCCGCCTTTGGCGGGGGCACAGCCCTTCGCTCAATAATATTCATCTGTTTTAATATTTGGGGGACAACAATATTTCCCAGGTTCAGCAGGAGTGGGTATCATGGTATAGCGGACCCGGGAACAGCAACGATGTGCCATCTGATATAGCCGTTGATTCCTCCGGTAATGTATATTCCGCAGGTTATAATTCCAATTCACCTGTATATGGACTGCTGTTAATTAAATACAGCCCATCCGGGCAGCAGCTATGGGCAAAAATACAAACCATAAGCCCGCCGACCTCACTGCCGAGAACAAAGAAAGTTGGTGTTGATAGAGAACAAAATGTAATTCTTGCAGGTTATGATGCCCTTTGGCGAATTTTTAAATATAATACCAACGGCACATTGTTATGGCAGCAAAGTTATCAATATGGCTGGGTAAACAGTCTTTCAATAGATGATTCTAGCAATATTTATGTTTGCGGCAGCGGAAGGGTTCTGGCTCGTCAACAGATTTTGTTGTGATAAAGTATAATTCCCAGGGAGTGCAGCAGTGGCTGGCTTATTATGATAGCGGCAGGTATGATTACCCTGCATCAATGTTTATGGATAAAAGAAAAAATATTTATGTAACGGGCGAAAGTGCGAATAGTCAAAATAACCAGGACTTTCTAACTGTGAAATTTGATTCAACAGGTACTTTAAAATGGTCAAGCAGGTATGTGTCCCCTTATAATAATGGTACCTTGCCAACTTCCGTTACTGCTGACCTTAATGGAAATTGTTACGCGACGGGAATCCTTTCGCACCCTACAGAAGACTATAATTATTTTACAGTAAAATATTCACCCATAGGAGATACATTATGGACTAGAGTATATAGCAGCCCCCCCTTACAGTTTTGATCATCCTTTTAAAATAGCAGCAGATAATTCAGGAAGTGTTATAGTTATGGGTAGAAGTACTTTTATGGAAAGAGACTCTTATGGAACAATAAAGTATGACTTAAATGGAAATCTGATTTGGGTTAATCATATTCCCGGTTTTCCTGAGGATATGAAACTTGATAATGAAAATAATATATATGTTTCAGGTACAACATATTATGCAAATAGTGGAGGAGATACAGTAATAGGCATTGGAACAGTAAAATACGATGAAAACGGTAATCAAAAATGGTTTAAAAAGTGGAATGGACCTGCTGATTCTAATTCTGTCTATGGTGTAAGTATGACAATTGATTTTAATAAAAATGTCTATGTTTTAGGCAGAGGAAGTTTAAATTATCCTTTTTTTGATATGGTGACCATAAAATATTCACAAATCATAGGTATTGAACCAATCAATACAACAGTTTCAACAGAGTATAAATTATATCAAACTTTTCCCAATCTTTAAGCAAAAACGGAGTCGGGGGAATATAAGGATAGCCTGTAACAGAATAACTTTCTTTATTAACCGTAGTTGAATTAATAAAATGTAACAATCCATTATCATCTAATTTTGCAAAATTTTCACATGAAATGGCTGCATCATCATTGCCTGTGATCAGATAAATATCAGGATAATTAATTCCCATATCATCTTTAAGATCAGTAAGCAAAGATTTAAGAAAATATTTGATGAATTCAATTGAATTTGTCGCATAATAATTGGGCAGCACATCTCCGCCAATAAAAACAGCCTCAGGTATGTTTTGTTTTATATAGCTGCAAAGCTTATTATACTTTGTTTCATTGCCATGTAAATCACTTACAAAAATTGCTTTCATTATACAAATTTAAAGGGATAAATATTAATGTAATATTCAAAATTGAATACAAAAAGCCTGAAACTAACTTCTAATTTATTTAACTTGTCTATAAAATCAAT
>JAYTUN010000184.1:0-4272 GCA_043744495.1 Ignavibacteria bacterium | reverse complement strand
ATTTAACTTCATTCATTAAAAGACTCTTAAATCGAGAAATATATAACCCTTATGAATTTAAAGAAGTTGTCGGTTTACTGTCGTGTACTTAGTTAAATGCATTATTAAAGAATTTTGGATTGAAATTTGTAGTTAAACCAGCTAATATTGTTGAATATATACCTAAAAAAGTTGAAAATTTTGGTCTTTTTGCAGCTAATTTAGCTCAAAAAAAAGCAATTGAAGTCCAAACGAGAGAAAAAGGTATAATTATAGCTGCTGATACTATAGTTGTCTTTGATGGCAGAACTATGGGAAAACCGGTATCTGAAGCAAACGCAAAAAAAATGTTAAAGCTCTTAAGCGGGAATCAGCACAAAGTTTATACAGGTTTGGTAATTCTTGATACAAACTCAGGCAAGATATTTAAAACATTTGAAGTTACATCCGTTAAGTTCAGACAGATTACTAATAAAGAAATTGAATTTTATGTAAATGGAGGTTCTCCAATGGATAAAGCAGGCGCTTATGGGATACAGGATGACCTTGGAAGTACTTTTGTTGAAAAAATTACAGGTGACTATTTTAATGTTGTTGGGTTGCCGGTTACGAAAACATACCAGGGATTAAATAAATTTATTAAATTGATAAATTAGTTGTACCAGAAATATAAGAAAAAAATAATATTTTCAGTTGTATTGGGAGCTGTTGTTTTCCTTGGCTTGAGCATATATGCTAATTTTAATGAACTTATAGAAGCATTCTCACTGTATAACTGGATGTTGTTTCCTGTAATATTAATATTATCTTTATGTAATTATTGTTTCAGATTTTTAAGGTGGGAGTATTATACTAAAACTCTTGATATTAAAATTGATAGGAAAATGAGTTTTCTGATTTTTCTTTCATCTTTTATTATGTCCGTTACACCAGGTAAGATAGGGGAAGTATTTAAATCCTACCTGTTAAAAGAGCAAAACGGTACTCCTGTAAGTAAAAGCGCACCAATAGTTTTTGCAGAAAGAATTACAGACTTTTTATCTCTTGTTTTACTCAGTTTAACAGGGGCATTAATGTTTGGATATGGCACGAGTTTAATTATTGGTTTCGGAATATTTTTTGTCATTTTGGTGTTAATTATTAGTAACAGAAAATTATCCTATGCCATTAT
Source organism: Ignavibacteria bacterium (assembly GCA_043744495.1). Taxonomy (GTDB): domain Bacteria; phylum Bacteroidota; class Ignavibacteria; order Tepidaquicellales; family OLB5; genus OLB5. The sequence continues at coordinate 3,122 of JAYTUN010000184.1, read as the reverse complement.
TGGAATCCTTGAAAAGATTAATTTTTTTGCAAAAATATCTCATAAGATACACACTGCTTATGACAGTATTTATCAAATGGTACGATTTAAGGAATTATCAGTAACCATAATTTTAAGTATTTTTGCATGGTCGTTTGAATGTTTAAGTTTTTACCTAGTTATTAACGGATTTAATATCCCAGGTGTGCCTCATATCGATATTTTTATTGCAACATTTATTTATGGCTTTGCAACAATTGCTGGTTCAGCCACCATGCTTCCAGGTGGTTTAGGTGCAACAGATGCTAGTATTACAGGTTTACTTGTGCTTTTAAATATACCAAAAAGCATATCAGTTGCTTCAACACTAATAATCAGGGCAGCAACATTGTGGTTTGCAGTTATTGTCGGGATTATTGCAGTAATGTTTTATCAGAAAATTTTTCATAAAAACATTAATGATCTGGTTTTGGAATCTTAATAATCTAATATCATGGAAAGAAAAATACGCGTTATTATAGCAAAAGCCGGACTTGACGGTCACGATAGAGGAGCTAAAGTCATTGCTGCTGCTTTCAGAGATTCAGGAATTGAAGTAATATACCTTGGTTTAAGGCAAACACCTGAAATGATAGTAGAAGCAGCTTTGCAGGAAGATGCTGATGCTATAGGAATAAGCATTTTAAGCGGCGCTCACATGACTGTTTTTAAAAAGATACTTGAACAAATGAATACTAAAAAGCTCGATAACGTTCTGCTTTTTGGCGGAGGTATAATACCAAAAGAAGATATTGCAAAATTAAAGGATATTGGTGTGGGAGAGCTGTTCACTCCGGGTACACCTACTCATGAAACGATTAATTATGTTAAGAATTGGGTCAATGAAAACAGGGTACTTGAAGTTTAATATTAATAAACATTTTTTATAATTTTATTTTTTAATGGCAATTAAGTTTGGTACTGATGGCTGGAGAGCAATTATTGCAGATGAATTTACTTTTGATAATTTAAAGAAAATTTCCAAGGCAACAGCTATTGCTTTTGAAAAACATTTAAATATTAACAATGGTATAGTAATAGGCTATGATACCAGGTTTTTATCCAAAGAATTTGCTGAATGTTCAGCAGAAGTTTTCGCAAATCATGGGATCAAAGTCTATATAACAAATTCATTTGTAACCACACCAACTGTATCACTTTTAAGCAGGGATAAAAATCTTGCTTATGGTGTTATGATAACATCTTCGCATAATCCCGCAAAATACAACGGATTTAAGCTCAAGGATGAATTCGGGGGGTCAATGGGTACTGTTCATTTAGTTGTTGTTGAAGAAGTTTTAAAAGTTGCAGATTCATTCAATTATGGCACCGGAACTTTTGATGATCTGTTATCTAAAGGTATAATTGAATATATTAATGGAAAAGAATATTACATCAATACATTAAAAACAAATATAGATACAAATGTCATCAATTCTTCAGGAATTAAAATAATCTATGATGCTATGTATGGTTCGGGACAGGGGATGATGGATGGTTTAATTAAAATTAAAGCATTGAGAAGTGATGTTAATCCTTCTTTCGGAGGGGCAAGTCCCGAGCCGGTTCAGAAAAATCTATCATTGATATCAGAAGAAATGAAAAGCGGTAACTATGATATAGGTATTGTAACCGATGGTGATGCAGACAGGATCGCAATATTTGATGAACATGGAGAGTTTGTTGATGCTCAAAAAACCTTTGCACTGCTATTGATTTATCTGATAAATGAAAAGAAAATGACTGGTGGTGTTGTTAGAGGATTTTCTTCAAGCGATCTTATCAAAAAAATTTGCGATGATTATGGTATAAAGTTATATACGGTACCAATTGGATTTAAATATATTTCTGAACTGATGATAAAGGAAGATATATTAATTGGGGCAGAAGAAAGCGGTGGAATTGGACTTAAACAGCACTTACCTGAAAGAGATGGAATATTTAACAGTATGATGTTTTGCGAAATGCTTGCTGTAAAAAAGAAAAAATTAAGCGAACTGATTACAGAAATTGAAAGTAAATACGGGAAATATTACTATAAAAGAATTGACCAGCATTTATCAAGTAATGAGCTAAAAGAGGAACTTATAAACACTGCAAAAGGATTAAAAGAAGTTGCAGGTTTAAAGGTAATTGGACAGGATACTCTCGACGGCTGTAAATTGCTTTTTGAAAACGGCTGGTTATTGGTTAGAGCATCAGGTACAGAACCATTACTGAGAATATATACTGAGACAGTTGGTGAGAATAAAACCGATGAAATTTTGAATGATATTAAAAAGAAGTTTAAATTATAAAAATGAGAATTAAACTAAATCTATTTTTTACTTTTCTTATAGCATTTGTGAATATTTCATTATTTTCACAAAGCGGCTTGAATGATAAAAATCCAAACAATGCTTTAAAGCAGTTTGATCTGAATATGAATACATCAAAAATGGACATCCAGAATTTTGATATATTAAGACAGATCGAACCATCTTCTTCTTCTGCAACTATTTTTAACGACCAGTTAATGGAAGGCGCAATTGATGCCAATAAATATATTGTTGGTCCAAATGATATATTCAGTCTGGGAATATGGGGAATAGTTAATTCACCAATCCCTCTTTCGGTAAGTCCGGAAGGTTCTTTGATAATCCCTTCAGTAGGCGAAGTAAATGTATCAGGATTAACTTTAAATGAAGCAAAAAGCAGAGTTATTGCCGCAGTTAAGAAAAGATTTATATCAGCTGATATAACTTTAACCTTAATTTCTCCCCGCCGTTTTATTATAACAGTAACCGGTGTTGGACAGGGAAATTATCCGACCTCTGCTATAATGAGAGCAAGTTCAATTATTTCTTTCATTTTTAGTGATAGTGTTTCTCTGATGAAATCAGGGACGCATCCATTTGAAAGAGGTAGCTTCAGCTTTAGAAATATATTATTAAAGAGGAAAAATGGAGAAACCCAGAGGATTGATCTTTATAAATATTTTGCAACACAGGATGAAAAGTATAATCCTTTTTTAAGAGAGGGTGACGTTATTACCCTGCAAAAATATGATTGGGAAGGTCGTTTTCTTGGAGTTCAGGGTGCAGTCCAGTTTCCAGGTGTATTTG
>JAYTUN010000183.1:0-4325 GCA_043744495.1 Ignavibacteria bacterium | reverse complement strand
CGGAATTCCGCAATTCACAGGCGCGGAAAATTGCGATAAATGTATTTTTTATCCTGATAATATTTCTCCTTATCGGGAAATTACTGCTTGAGCTGTTTGGAATATCACTCGGTGTGCTTCAAATTGCAGGCGGATTGATTGTTGCCAACACCGGCTGGCAGATGGTTAATTCAAAAGCTGATGATGAGAAGGAAAATTCGGGTAAAATGCAGAACATTGATATTTCATTCATGCCTATGGCAATGCCAATATTAAGCGGACCCGGCGCAATAGGCGCGGTAATAGGACTTTCAACCGGCGCGAAACATTTTGAAGATTATATTGGCTTTGTTATTGGAATATTAGGTATCGGACTGGTTACATACTTATTTTTGCTTGCTTCAATTCCTCTCATGAAAAAGCTTGGTGCAAACGGTATTAATGTATTAACAAGGATGATGGGATTTTTTATCCTGGCAATTGCCGTGAATCTGGTTTACCAGGGGATAATGCAGCTTGTAAAAGGTTAATTGTATAAAAAATAGATTGACTATCAAAATTCGATAGTCAGGCGAATGACCCGGATAAAAATCGAAATAATAAATACATTCATTGTCGCAGAATCTCTCTGCAAAGCAGGACTCTGAGATATGATAAAACAAATGATATTTTGAAAACAAAATTAGTGATTAGGCTTTTGCATGATTTTAAAACATTAATATTTGTGTTGCCACGACCTTTAGGTCGTGGCAAAAAGCAGCAGCAAATTCCAGCTTTAGCCGCTAATTAGTAATTTGTTAAAGGCTAAAGCCCAAAAAATAAAACTATTCCAACCACGACCTAAAGGTCTTGGCAATTATTTCAACAGTATAGAAACTGTAATTTCTATCATTTGTGAAAATCCTGTCTTTAGCTTACCAGCTATGACAGGCAGGAGTGTCATTCGTGAAAATTCCTTCCTTTCGCTTAACAACTCTGTAAGGCAGGAGTGCTATTTGTGTTCAGGCTTTTATATTTTTTTTAATACTCTTTGACATCTCTCTTAAAAACACTCCATACCTTAATCCTTTAGTACTTACTCTAACCGACTCAAATCCGAACTTCTTCATGAAACATTTAAGTATCAATATACCTGGAATAATAATATCAGCCCTTCCTTCCATATAATCTCCCATGTGGTATAACTTCTCAATAGACATTGGCACAAGCCTCTGAAATATATCTTCGATCTGCTTGATAGTAATTACAAGATTATCTACTCTTTCAGGAATAAATTTATGAAGTCCAAGTACGATAGCGCCAAGAGTTGTGATCGTCCCAGCCACACCAATTAATTCAGAGCCTGATATATCAAAATCGATTTCTTTTAGATTCTCATTTATAAAACTCTCAGCATCGGCAATATTTTTTAAAGATGAGGGGGAAGTACCCGGGAATTTTTCTTTTAATCTCACCGAACCTATATCCATACTCTTGCCGGTAATTTTTTGTTTTAACAGTCCCGTAATCGTTCCGGGGTTTCCTGCTGTTGTAATTTCCGTGCTTCCGCCCCCAATATCAATAGTTGTAAGCTTTGCGCTTCCGCTACCCAGTTTATCATAAACTCCGCCTATTAATGTCCACTTAGCTTCATCAACTCCCGAAAGTATTTCTATGTTGATGCTTGTTTTTCGTTTGATGGCATCTATAAATTCATCTTTATTGTTTGCATCCCTGATAAAGCTGGTAGCTGTGGCGGTTATTGAAGATGAACTATACTCAATACTCAGTTTTTTGTAATCCATAAGTATAATAATTGCCCTGTTTATTGATTCAGCCAGAATGTTGCGGTTTGAATCAACCCCTTTGCCCAAGCGGGGCACGCGCTGAATATCAAGCAATGTTTCTACATTGCCTGCGTTATCTGTTTCAGCAATAAGCATTAGAATAGTATTTGTACCTATATCAATTGTTGATCTTATCATATTATTGTTTTAATTCTCACTTTTTTTCTGAATAAAAGGCTGACCATTCAGCTCTTTGTTTAAGTTCTTTAATTAAAAAATTATGTTTGGTTAGTTCGTTTATAAGTTCTTCCGTTTCTTCCTTCAATATTCCCGTAACAAAAAGCTTCCCGCCGGCGATAAGCTTATCATAAATATTCTTTAAGTTGGCAATTATAACATTGCTTGTAATATTTGCAGCTATAACATCAAATTCAGTTTCAGATATTTCGCTGATATCTGACTGATACATTGTAATATTACCTGATACTCCGTTCAATTCAAAGTATTCCTTTGCGTTTTCAATGGAATCATCATCAATTTCAATTGCAACTGCATGGTTTACCCCAAGCTTTATTGCTGCAATGCTGAGTAAGCCCGTTCCGCTGCCGAAATCAAGCAGGTTTTTATCTTTAGCTGGGGTGATATATGCTGCCATTTGTTGTAATATCAGTTGTGTTGTTTCATTATGTCCTGTACCAAAAGACATTTTCGGGTCAATTTCTATTGGAATATTACCTTTTGAGAGGTCAAGTTCATTTTTTTTCCAGGAAGGATATATGACAAGTTTATCCAATATATATACAGGCTCAATGGTCTTTTCCCATTCCATGTTCCAGTCCTTATTCTCAAACTTACAGATACTGATGCTGTTTAAGGGAATATTATCTAATCCTGTTAGCTCAACTTTAATCTTCTCGGCAATCATTGTATCATTTTCAAGAAGATAGGTTTTTAACACTCCATACTCTTCAAGAATTGCAGTTAAGCCATTCAGGTAAAGTCTGTTATAAATAAGGTCATAAGTAGTTTCATTAAAAGCAATTTCAAGTTCAATATAAGTTTTTTCCATGTGAGAATATTTTTTGAATTTCAGCGTCAGGTTGTTAGAACAGGCACCACTTGAGATTGCTTCACATAGAATTTCGCAGGCTCAATTCAATGTTCGCAATAAGTATCATTTAGTTGTATATTTTCTTTAAAGCTGAATCGAGGGTATTTTTCATCAGCATTGCTATTGTCATTGGACCAACTCCGCCGGGCACAGGGGTTATCAGCGAAGCTTTCCTGTAACACTTTTTATAATCTACATCACCAACTACTCTATAACCTTTTTTGCTGTTTGGGTCATCAATTCTGTTAATACCTACATCAATTATTACTACACCCGTTTTTATCATATTTGCTTTTAAAAATTCAGGCTTGCCAATTGCTGCTATAATTATATCAGCCTTTTTGGTGAAATCCGCAATATTGTTTGTAGCGCTGTGTGTAACTGTAACAGTACAATTTGCGCTTTTTAATTTTTGCAATAGAATATTTGCAATAGGCTTGCCTACAATATTACTTCTTCCAATTACAACGGTATTTTTGCCAGATGTTTCAACTTTATACCTAAGCAGAAGTTCATGAATACCGGCGGGAGTGCAGGGAAGAAAGCATTTTTTACCTATCATTAACCTGCCTGCGTTAATTGGATGAAAACCATCAACATCTTTTTTGTAATCAACGGCTTCAAGTATATTCAGTTCATTAATATGCTTAGGAAGGGGAAGCTGTATCAGTATTCCATGTATTTTACCGGTATTATTATAAGTGCGGATATGGGCAAGTAACTCAGCTTCGGTAATTTTCTCTGAAAGCTTGTTTGTGACGGAATAATATCCAAGTTCAGCACACTTTTTTTCCTTCATCTTAACATAAATATCGCTTGCGGGGTTATTGCCAACAAGTATCAGCGCAAGACCGGGCTTTATGTTATTATGCATGCTTAGCTCACTTTTTATTTCATCTGTGATCTGAGAGGCAATAAGCTTTCCATCAATTATTTTGTTATCCATTATATATACGTTAAGGCTGTAATAAAATTTATTATTTTAAATGTTTTTCAAGAAAATCACATATCTTTTCCCAAACAATTATCTGGTTTGAAACTTTGCTGAAACCGTGACCCTCATCTTCAAGTACTGTGTAATCAACTTCCCTGTTAAGTGATTTTAATCGTTCAGCAATCTGGTCTGATTCTGCCTGTGCAACTCTTGGGTCATTTTTACCCTGAATTATCAGCAGGGGAGCAGTAATGTTATCAACGTATGTAATTGGTGAGCGTTCAATTAAGAAATCTTTATCTTTTTCAACATCGCCAACAAGCTCAACAACTCCGGGTTTCCAGTGTTCCGGAACTGAGTTACAGAACGTGATGAGGTTTGAAGGTCCGAAAATATCAACTGCACATTTCCATAATTTCGGCGCCCGTGATGCACAGGTTAATGACATAAATCCGCCAAAGCTTCCGCCAACTACTGCTACTTTGCTTTTATCAACATAGCCTGTTCTCAACAAATAGTCGTAAGCTGCAAGGAC
>JAYTUN010000182.1:0-17055 GCA_043744495.1 Ignavibacteria bacterium | reverse complement strand
TATCCGGCTTATCCTAATCCATTTAATCCGGAAACAAAAATAAGATACGATTTACCAAAAAATGAGGATGTTTATATATATATATATGATATTACCGGCAAAACAATAGAACAAATTAATTATGACAACCAGAATAAAGGAATTTACGAAATTACAATAACTAACGAAAAGCTATCAAGCGGAGTGTATTTCTTTAAAATATTAACGGAATCAGGTTTTAATGCAGTTCAAAAATTAATTTTAATAAAATGACAAAGTCATTTTTGCCTGCCCGCATTTCCACGAATCAACTACTCACCGGAATTGTGTGCAGGCGGGAAATCCGGCTATGACGGATTAATTAAATAAAAAACTTATTTAAATAACATTAACACCTAAAACAGGTGAATTAAAAGGAGAACAAAATGTTAAAAACATTAAGGAATGCTTACCGATTATTTACTTTTTTATTTATATCATTATTTTTTGTTACATCAGCATCTTCACAGGATAACCCTGCGAATACATTTTGTGGAACACCGGATAGTATGGTGGTCTTTAACGGTCCTATTGGAACTACAACAATCAATGTAGTTTTCGTATTTTTAGATTTTCCGGATGGGAGACTGCCAAATGGACAAATACCCGCAACTGATGGAGAATTAGCTCAAGTAAGTAATATTGATGCTGTTCTAAATATGGGTTTCAATACCACGAATAGAGGTATTACATATAACCAAAAAGTCAGAAAATATACTTATGATGATTTCTGGAATATGTATTTTTCGACTAATACATTTACAGGAAATGCACACCCGGACTGGAATTCACATGGAGCTTTTGGTTATCCCCTCGATGGTGATACAGCACGGGCATTTGGCAGCTTTAAAGAATATTTCTCTGAAGTTTCTTATGGTAAATTGACAATCAATCCTTTTGTTACACACCAGAACGAAACAGGCATATACAGAACCGGAATAGTAAATAATATAATAGATGTAAATGGAGCAAAAATAATCAGACCAATCAAATTTACAAATAATAAAAGCCACTATTTTAGGGATTCCGATGAAATAAGAGCATTCGGTGAAATGTTGACAGAAGCTCCCGGCAGATTATACTATTACCATAGTTTACCACCAACGGACCCAGATTATATTGAATTTGATTTGCAAAATTTCAATGGTAAAGTAATATATGTTTTTGCGGGAGGCTCAACTAATGTTGGGGGCCTGGCTGCTGGTAATTGTATAGTTCGAGAGAAAAGAAATAAAAATTACCCCGGGGATGATAGAGGAAAAATAATAAATGGACTAACGATTTATTGTCATGAATTTGGTCATTTATTGGGTTTTCGGCATGATGGTACCGGCAATTATTCCCCAATGACAAATGGAACATTCAATCAGAATTGTCCATCTCATTTTAGTATAGTTACTAAACTTAAAGCCGGTTGGGTTGATCCGCAATATGTTAGATTTATCAATAGTAACCAGACAATTACAGATCTTCCGCCTTCAATCTATAATGGTGATTGCGCAATTATTACAATATATGGAAAAGCAGGCTACAGTGAAATTGTGAATTCACCAAATTATAGCCATAGTGAATATTATGTCATTGAAAACAGAAGAATGCTGAGAAATAATCCAAATTATAAATTTGATAAAAAATTCGTTTGGCAAAGAGAAAATTATCCAACAACAGGTAATGGTTTTAACGGAGGATGTTTAATTACGCAATATTCACCTTATAATCTACTACAAGTTGGGTATCCTTTGGATGTTAATTCTAGTATAAAAATCATAAATGCTGATCGTTTAACTCCGTTACTACCGGAGACTGAGGGGCATTCTAATCATTTCTTTGGCGTGCAGGTTCTTGCTGATGTGCCTTTTACTTTTTTAACAGACAACGATGGTGGAATTGACAGAACAAAATCTTCTTTTGATTTAAAAACAGGGATAAAGTTAACTAACATTATTGACCCTGGGAATGGTAATATTAGTTTTAATTTAAACTATTCGCTTGGTGAACCGCCAAATTACCAAAAAGTTTTATATGGTCAAGCCCTGCCAAATCCATTTATTATGAATGGAGAATATTTTCTTCATACAATTCCAGCCGAACTTTTGGTTCCCATTGGCGGCAATATAATAATTGAACCGGGTACAGTAATTGAGGCGTTAAATAGAGGTCTTATTTACTATAGTGGGAATTCAGGTAATTTTGAAGCAAATGGCACAGTTGAAAACCCAATAACGTTTCGAGGCGCAGGTTATCAAAATTACAGGTTATTTTACAAAAACTTTGTAGTTAAAAATATCAATAATTCAAATACAAATTCAATAGTTATTCAGAATTGTAATTTTGTTTCAGATATATCAGGATTCGAATTTTCGGTTAGCAATGCAAATTCTAATAAATCTATTGAAATAGAAAACATTAATATTAATGGCAGCGGTTCAGCAGGCTTTACGGTTGATAACTCGCAAACTAATTTAAGCATAAACAATTTAAATTTTGCTTCATCTGTTAAGAGTATTAATTTCAGTTCAGCTACAAATAACCAAAACCATGCCGGGTTAACACAACTTCAAAATTCTAATTTTGACGAATATCATTTTTCCGGAACCTGGCGAATTGATTTACCTAATGATATAGTTATTGCTGAAAATAAGAAAATATTTGTTTCAGGTCCAACCGGTGGATACAACGAAATTATTTTCACAACACCTCATAAAATCATTGTTAACGGTGAAGCTAATATACTTGGTAGTTTTACAACTAATAAAGATATTCAAATAGGTTCCACAGGTAAAGTATTTTTTAAAGCTTGGGATAGGGTTGGTGTTCCAAGTATGGATAATTTTGTTCGTTTTTCTGCAGGTTATGGGATAATATCAAATGGAATATTTTCGGCTATTTCCGTAAAAGATAGTTTAATCTTTACTGTAAACAGCACAGGTAAATGGAACGGTATCAAATGCCTGAACAACAAAGATTTTACTATGAATAATGTTAAAGTAAGAAATGCTTTAACTGGTGTTGAAATGAGCAAGCCAAATACCAATATTTATATACAAAACTCCCGATTTTCAGATAATTTGAATTATGATATATTTTTGGATAATCTACATACAGATTTCAGGGCAACACGGTTAATTAAAAATAATATTTTTACCGGTAATCCTGATAAGACTTCATCAATTATCTGTAATAATGGTTTAGATGTTAGAATTGAAAATAACCAGTTTGATGAAGATTATAGTTTAGGAATTTCATTGTTATGGATGACAAATCCGGTTATTAAAGAAAATTTATTTAAGGCAACAACAACACAGGGATATTCGCCTTATGGAATATTTTCTTATTCATCCGGCGGTTTTTATAGCTGTAATAATATAACAAATTATTTAAGCGGAATAAAATTAGATAACTCATCGCCATATATTTTCAATAATGATATATATAACAATGGCGTTGGATTGTATTGCGAAAATTCTTCAAACCCGGTATTAAGCCCTTCTTTTTCACAAAACCAAACATTGTATATTGGTGGTTATAATAGAATTTTCAATAATTTAAATGAAGAAATCTACTGCAATAATAATAATTTCGTTCCGTTAAGTTTACCAATTTTATCTTATGGTTCTAATTCTATATATGATGGAAACCAGGATTGTCTAATTGATATAGGCATTACTAATGGCGATGTAATGTACCCGGTAGAAAACAATTACTGGGGTGGTGGAAGTCCCCAGGGCAGATTATGTCCACAGAATGTAAATTATATCTTTGCTCCATATTTAGCAGGCGAACCTGAGCCTCCCGGTCAGTGTGATCCTTATTTGGAATCTTCGAACAATTCTAATTTGTCTCAAACATCTCTATTGTTTGGTAGTGCAAATATTGATGATTTTAATGGTAATATTAATTCGGCTATAGCAAAATACAAATTATTAGTTGACCCTGAAAATAGTATTCAATTATCTTTAGCTTCAATTTCAAAAATTCTTTATTCGATTTCTAAGGATACCACTGCTGACTATTATGCGCTGGAAAATTATTATTCGTCGCTATCAAGCCTTTATCAAACAGATACTTTATTTTCACACAGAACTGCGGGTAACTCAACTTTCAGCGATGTTGAACAGCCATCATATCCTGAAGCCCTTGATGAGTATCAGGCTGTAATAAATAATCCGTTAAATGAAGCTGAAAGACATTATGCGTTTATAGATCAGTTACATACAATCAGATTAATGCTTGATTCATTACTAAATGGTTTTGATAATAGCGCTATGAGTTTTAACATGAATGATTTACAGTTAAAAGCAACTTTAGATAATATCCTAAAATTTAAAGTTACGAATAATTCCCAAAATACATTAAAAGATGATTTTGAAAAAAACAGTAATACGAAAAATATTCAAAACGAAAAATTAATTTCTTCAATTACAAAAAGCGATAAAGATAATCAAATAAATAAAATTTACAAATCATTTAAATTGGAAAGTATTAATTTATCTGTTCTTTCAAATACTGAAAAAGTCAGTCTTTTGAATAATATTATTGCTTTTAAATTATATGAATTTTCAATTTTGAATGATAATCACAATACCAGACCGTTAGACAGAATGAATATACAGCGTAAGTACTCGTTAAAAACAAACAATTTACCTAAGGTATTCAAGCTTTATCAAAATTATCCTAATCCGTTTAATCCGGTTTCAACGATAAAATATGATATTCCTAAATCATCAAAAGTATTAATAAAGATATATGATTTACTTGGAAGGGAAGTTATGACATTGGTAAATGAGGCAAAGGAACCAGGTGCTTACGAAGCATACTTTAACGGCATTAATTTAGCCAGCGGTGTTTATATTTATAGAATAGAATCGGGTACATTTGTTGATTCTAAAAAAATGGTACTTATAAAGTAAAATTACATCATTTTTCAAAAAGCAGGTCAGAAATGACCTGCTTTTTTTATACCATTTTCATTAAATTGAAAAGACCTTATATTTTAGCTATATTTGTAGAGAATCTAATAAATTAAAGGAATTTCTTATGAAAATTTTCATTGATACTGCTAATTTAGACGAAATTACCGAGGCAGCAAGTTTTGGGATCTTAGATGGCGTTACAACAAACCCCTCACTTATGTCTAAAGAAGGACATAAAGATGTCCGCAAAACTTATGAAGCGATATGTAAAATTGTAAGCGGTCCCGTTAGCGCAGAAGTTGTTTCAACCGATTACGCGGGGATAGTTAAAGAAGGCAGAGAACTTTCAAATATCGCTCCGAATATTTATGTTAAAGTTCCTTTAATTATGGAAGGGCTTAAAGCTGTTAAAACTTTCTCTGATGAAGGCATAAATACTAATGTCACACTTTGCTTCTCAGCTTCGCAGGCGGTTCTTGCCGCAAAAGCGGGCGCTACTATAATAAGTCCGTTTATTGGCAGGCTTGATGACATATCACAGGATGGAATGCAGCTTATTGAGCAGATAGTTCAGATTTACGGTAACTATGGCTATGAAACCGAAATACTTGTAGCAAGCGTCCGGCACCCAATACATTTTGTTGAGTCATGTTTGCTTGGCGCTGATATTTGCACTATTCCTTTCAATATAATAAAACAGCTTATCAAGCATCCGTTGACAGATCTCGGTCTTGAAAAGTTTTTGGCTGACTGGAAAAAAAATCAACAGTAATATATTTTTTAAAAATCAATAGAATTAAATTGAAAAAATATCTGGCAATATTTGAAAAAACAAAAACTGGATATTCAGCTTATGTACCTGATTTACCTGGCTGTGTTTCAGCAGGTAAAACAAGAAAATTGGCAGAGAAATTAATTCAGGAAGCAATTGAGTTTCACATTGTAGGTATGACATTGGATGGTGAAGAGATACCTGAACCTACAGATAATTTTGCTTTTATTAAAGTAAAACCGGCTGTCAAGAATACTTATAAAGATACTTCGGCAGCAAGAATAAGAAAGAGAGCAACAGCTTAACCGTGGCTAAAAAAACAGCTTTTTACGATTTACACAAAGCATACAATGCTAAAATAGTCGATTTTGCCGGATTCGAAATGCCCGTTCAATACAAAGGGATCATCGCCGAGCATATGGCAGTAAGAAATTCAGTTGGTGTATTTGATGTTTCGCATATGGGTGAATTTTTTGTTAAAGGAAAAGATGCGCTCGCTTTCATACAGAAATGCACTACCAATGATGCTTCAAAGCTTACTCCCGGTAAAATACAGTATTCAGCAATGTGTTATGAAGATGGCGGAGTTGTTGATGACCTGCTTGTCTATTGCTTTGGTAACTACTTCATGCTCGTCGTAAATGCATCTAATATAGAAAAAGATTTTAACTGGCTCGCATCAAATAAAACCGGATTCGATGTAGAGCTTACCAACCGCAGTGATGATTTTTCATTGCTTGCAGTGCAGGGAAAAAACTCCATTACCACCATGAAGAAGCTAACAGATGCCGATCTTGCAGCAATGAAGTATTACACCTTCACCGAAGGTAAAGTTGCAGGTGTTGATACGATAATTTCACGCACAGGTTATACCGGCGAAGCTATGGGTTTTGAAATATATATTCCTTCAGATATTGCAACATCTGAAATAATATGGAAGGAAATTTTTAAAGCAGGCGAAGAGTTTAATATTAAGCCTATCGGACTTGGTGCTCGCGATACTTTAAGACTTGAAGCGGGCTACTGCCTGTATGGAAATGATATTGATAAAACCACAAATACAATAGAAGCAGGACTTGGCTGGATAACAAAACCAAAAAAGGGCGAATTTAACGGAAAAGCTAAGATCGATTCAGAATTAGCAAACGGCTCGGCAAGAAAGCTTGCAGGATTTATTGTTGAGGGCAGGCTTGCTGCAAGACATGGTTACGAAATATATGCGGAGCATCCTTCGGACAATGTTGGTACAAAAATAGGGTATGTTACCAGCGGAAGCATTTCGCCATGTTTAAATAAAAATATAGGTCTTGGTTATGTTGAAATAAAATATTCTGCGCCGGGCACAAAAGTAAAAATAAAAGTAAGAAACGATTTTATAGAGGCAGAAGTCGTGAAAATACCATTCGTAGGAAAGGAATAAGAAAGTTAACATTTAATGGAAATTTTAGAGCATAATAAAATAGATCCAAAACCCCTTAAGATAAGCTTGTATTTTGCGCATGATTATGTCGAGTCAGAACTTGTTTTGAAAGATAAAAATGTTGTTGTTATTGATGTTTTAAGAACCTCAACAACAATGGTAACCGGACTTTCAAACGATGCGAAGGAAATTATTCCTACAGATAGCATTGCTTCTGCGGGAATGATAGGCAGGAACTCCGAAGGTCAGGCATTGCTTTGCGGTGAAAAACACGGAAAAATAATCCAGGGCTTTAACCTTGGCAACTCAATTAAGGAATATTGCGAAGAAAATGTTAAAGGTAAAATTCTCGTATTCAACAGTACTAACGGTACCCCATCTCTGATAAAATCCAAATTTGCGCAAAATTGCGTTGTACTTGGTTTTGTTAATATGGAAAGAGTTGCTAATTACTTGCATGAACTGAACGAGGATTTTATTATTCTGTGCGCCGGCAAAGATGGCGAGTTTTCACTTGAAGATACTGTTTGCGCCGGAATGCTTGTAAGCAGGCTAAGGGCAATAGGAGGAAAAAGTAAATATAATTTAACTGATTCATCCCGCGGCGCTTCTAAGCTGTATTCTGCTTATAAAAAGGACCTGCTTAAGATGCTGTATGATTCTGAGCACGGGCAATTCCTGATATCACAGGGCTATGAATCTGACCTGGCAGAATGCGCACAGGTTGATAAATATAACATGCTTCCTGTTTTAAGGAGCGGTGTTGTAAAATCAATCGAAGCATTTGCGTCAGATCCCAAGCTTACAATGAAAAAAGTTACACAGAAAAACGCAGGTTAACTGTTTTAATAGATAAAATATTTATTCATAAATTTAAATTTAACAGGTACCATACTATCAGCAGAATGAAGGATAAAAAAAGTCCGAGGGTAAGAGAAGGCAAAAATAGTTATTCGGGGAAATATGCAGAGGGCTTGCCGATATCAAATAAGAAGCAGATCCTCGGGTTCTTCCTAATTCTGTTTAGTGCCCTGATTGTTTTAAGTATAGTATCATTTTCGGCTGCCGATGAAACACGGCTCGATTCCCTTAGCATATTTGATATTTTCAAAAAAGAAAATCAGTCTTCAAATTATACCACTTCCAATTGGCTTGGTATTATAGGTGTAATTATATCGGGATTTTTTGTCCGCGGTGCATTTGGTTATTTCTCTTTGGTTATTCCCATATTACTTTTAATTTTCGGTGTTCAGATGATGCGGAAGCGAAGCCTGCTTCCTATGCTGCAGCTTTCTGTTTATATGCTCTTCCTTATGATATTCTCCTCTGCGCTTTTCGGAATGTTCAGAACAACCCTTGGGGTTGATAAGATATCCTATACACTTGTTGGTACAAGTGGTGAATATTTTTCATCCATATTCTATTTACTGCTCGGTTCTTTAGGCAGCTACATTCTGCTGTTTGGACTTGTTGCAGTATTTGGCTTTCTGCTGGTTGATAGGGATATCGCAAGATCATTTGCCAGGTTAAAGATGTTGTTTGAGTCATTCCGTGATAAGTTCCGCTTGTCAATGGAAGAGATGAAACAAAAGCGCGAAGAGGATAAGTTAAGAGAGTCAGAGCGCAATCTTATCAGAAATGAGCGGGAAAAGATAGTTAAAACAAAAAAATTCATTAAGCCAAAGGACGAAACAGTAGATGATGAACCGGTAATAAAAGATACCAAGATAAACCGTCCGGTTGATAATGAAATGATAGCAGAGCAAACTCCAAAGGTTAAGACCGAAAAGATAAAAGAGAACCCGCTTGAAATTGAAAATAATGATGCCGCTATCCCATTAGAAGAAATTATTCCGCCTGTAAAAGTATCAAATAAAAGACCGCAGATAGGTGATGTAATAATTGACGAACCCGCAGAAGAATCAACATTCCCTGTTGAAACACTTGAAGATTATAAGCTTCCGCCTTTAGACCTACTTGATGAACCGCTCCAGGAAGAGCTTGATGTTATTTCAGATGCAGAGCTTAAAGAAAACGGAAGGCTGCTGCAGGCTAAGCTTCTCAATTTTGGTGTTACTATAGAAAAAGTTATTGCAACTCCAGGACCCGTTGTTACACTTTATGAACTTGTTCCGGCAGAAGATGTTAAGCTTAGCCGAATTGAAAGCCTCGAGGATGATATTGCATTAGCCATGAAGGCAAAAGGCATCAGGATGATAATTCCAATTCCCGGCAAAGGTACGGTTGGTGTTGAAATTCCGAATCATAATCCTGTTACTGTTAAGATACGCAGTGTAGTTGGTTCAAAGAAATTTGCAGAATCTACTTATGCTCTGCCAATAGCGCTCGGCAAAACAATTTCAGGTGATGTTTACATAGATGACCTTGCCAAAATGCCGCACCTTCTTGTAGCAGGTTCAACAGGCTCAGGAAAAAGTGTCGGGATAAATACAATTATTACCAGCCTGCTTTATAAGCTTCACCCAACTGACTTAAAATTCATTTTAATTGACCCAAAAAAAATTGAGCTTAACCTCTACGAAAAGCTGAAGAATCATTACCTCACTTTTTCAAAAGATTACACAGAAAGAATTATCACTGTTTCTCAAAATGCAGTCCTGGCGCTTAAGGGACTTGAAATAGAAATGGAAAAGCGGTACGAAAGACTTGCAAATGCTACAGTTCGCAACATAGCCGACTATAATAAAAAATTCAAAGAAGGCAGATTAAAGGATGACGAAACTATAAAGCACGGCAAGATGCCCTATATTATAGTTATTATTGATGAGCTTGCTGATCTGATGATAACCGCATCCCGTGAAGTTGAAGAGCCTATTGCAAGGCTTGCACAGCTTGCCCGTGCAGTTGGTATTCACTTAATACTTGCTACACAAAGGCCAAGCGTTGATGTTATCACTGGCGTTATCAAAGCAAACTTCCCCGCAAGGATAGCGTTTCTTGTGAATTCAAAAGTTGATTCACGCACAATACTTGATATGAATGGCGCTGAAGCGCTGCTTGGCAAAGGTGATATGCTTTACACTCCGCCGGGCGTTGGAAAACCTATCAGGATACAAAGTCCTTATATTTCAGGCGAAGAAGTTGAAAAGGTGGCAGAATATATCGGTGCACAAAAAGGATTTTCTAGGAACTATGAGATACCATCAATTAACCAGAAGAAAAAGAAGGCTTATGAAGAAAGCTATGATAGAGATGACCTCTTTGAAGAAGCGGCAAGGGTAATTGTCCGTTACCAGCAGGGTTCCGTTTCTTTGCTGCAGAGGAAATTAAAAATAGGCTACGCCCGTGCTGCAAGGATAGTTGATGAGCTTGAATCCGCAAATGTAGTTGGACCCTATGACGGCTCTAAAGCCCGCGAAGTGCTTGTAGAAACAGAAGCACAGCTTGACCAGTTGATTTAAATAAATTTAAGGCATTCAGGTAACCTTTTGATCCTTTATAGTATCTAAATATGTTATTTTAATTATCGAATTTACATTTCCTTTTATCAACAGAGAAAATTTAAAGTAAAAGTCTTAGATAAATCATCTTTAAGCCATGTTGAATTTAATACTGAAGGAGCTTCTGCGGTAAATTATTAGCTTGAGTTAAACCTGCTGATAATTTTATATACCAATAACACTTTTTATGTTACGTTTTTGAAACAGTCGCTACTTTTTAAGAATAACAATAGAATTTCCACTGTTTATTACATTAAAATAATGTAAATTTGTATAATTATAAAATTTTAGGAACAAAAATGACAAAGATTATTCTCACAAAATTGTTGATTTTAGCCGTTTTTCTTGTTAATTCGCATATTTTTTCGCAGGATGATATAACTGCACAGGAAGTGATACAGAATGTACAGAATGCCTACAAAGATATAACCGATGCCAAGGCTTCGTTTTCGCAGACAGTTAAGTTCAATAAATCAAAAGCGCAGACCTCATCTGGTACTTTATATATAAAAAAGGAAAACAAGTACAGGATAGAAACCGGCTCACAGACAATTGTTACAGATGGCAGCACATCATGGTCATACACACCAGGCAAAAAACAGGTTGTAATTGATTATTACAAGGAAACCGGAAATTCATTTTCTCCAAATAAATATTTATTCCAGTACCCTGAAAATTTTTACAGTGATTTAACCGGAACCGAAAAAATAAACGGAAATGATGTATATGTGCTTTCTTTGAAGCCAAGGGAAAGCGGATATGTAAAATCTGCTAAGCTTTGGGTGGGCAAAGATGACTGGATCATCAAAAAGATATACATACTCACAGACGAATCGTCATCAACATATTCAATTAAAAATATTCAAACCAACACAGGCGTCAGTAATTCTAAGTTTACATTTACTCCTCCCGAAGGGACAGAAGTAATTGATATGAGATAGTTCAATTGAGCCGAGGCAGGAAACTTAATATCGTTATCAGCACATTACTGCTGGGGTTGTTCCTTTACCTGGCATTCAGGAATGTGAACCTGCATGAATTGCTGAACATTCTTAAAACTACAAATTACCTTTATGTATTTATCGGAATGGCAATTGGTGTATTCGGAGGCTCCGCAATAAGGGCTAAACGCTGGGGCGTGCTTATGGAGCCTATAAAAAAAGATATTTCATTTAAAAACCTTTTTGCGACAACTATTATTGGTTATATGATGAATAATCTTTTCCCGCGCTCAGGTGAAGTTATAAGACCGTATATACTTGGAAAGCGTGAAAATATTTCCCGCGCATCGGCATTTGCTACAATTATAGTTGAAAGAATAATTGATACTATAATGTTCCTTATAATGTTTAGTGTTGCCCTTATTTATTTTAAGGATAGGATAACCAATGCAATCCCTTCAATAGGCTCGGCAGTGTTAATTCTATCTGGAGCAATCTTCCTTATGCTTGCTTGGATTCTTTTTATGCTCATCAAACCGGGAAAAAGCCTACAGTTTGTGAAATTTTTTACAAAATTTCTCCCTGCAAAACTGCACGAAAAAGTTGATAAAATCTTCGATTCCCTGCTTACTGGTTTTGAAGTCCTTAAAAAGCCTTCTCTTTTTTTTAGGATCGCTATATACTCAATATTGCTTTGGGCAACTTACCTTATAAGTACTTATATCCCTTTTTATTCATTTAATATACTAACAGCAAGTGATGGCATGGGTGTGTTAAAAGGTTTATGGGATGCAAACCTGCTTCTTGTTCTTATTAACGTTGCAATGTTCATACCCTCTCCGGCAGCAACGGGACCATATCATTACATCTGTAAAGTTACACTGGTTAGTATGTTTATGATAAGCGAGCCTTCTGCGCTTGGCTACGGCACGGCAACGCATGCAATGGGTTTTGTGATGTTTCTAATTGCAGGATTATACTATTTTATTAAATTCAATTATAAATTTTCTGATATTAAGCAGCAAAGCGCTGCCTGAAAAATTAAATTAATATGAAACTAGGAATTATTGGTACCGGTTATGTTGGACTTGTTTCCGGGGTCTGCTTTGCTGAAAATGGAAACAACGTAATCTGCATGGATGTTGATTCAAAAAAAATTGAACGGCTCAAAAAAGGCGATCCTGTTATTTATGAGCCCGGACTAGAAGAACTTCTTCAAAAGAATATTGAAGAAAGAAGAGTTGAATTTTCTACCAGCCTTAAAGATGTAGTCCAGAAAAGTGATGTGATATTCCTCTGCCTGCCAACTCCGCCATTCGAAGATGGCTCAGTTGATCTGACAAGGGTGCTAGAAGTTGCGGGAAATATGGCAAAGTATATCAATGGTTATAAAGTTATTGTAAGCAAAAGTACTGTTCCTGTTGGCACCTGCGATAAACTTAAAAAATTAATTGCATCAAAGACGCGGAAAAATTTTGATATAGTTTCCAATCCTGAATATCTGAAAGAAGGCGCTGCTGTAACAGATTTTATGTCGCCCGATAGAGTTGTTGTAGGTACAAAGAGCAAAAAAGCCGCAGAAATTATGAGGGAGCTATACAGCAGCTTTATGCGTGTAACTGAACGCTTCATTTTAATGGATGAACGCTCAAGCGAGCTAACAAAATACGCTGCAAATTCAATGCTTGCATTGCGCATTTCATTTATGAATGAGCTTGCAAACTTAAGCGGTATTGTTAATGCCGATATAAATATGATTCGCAAAGGCATTGGTTCTGATCCCAGGATAGGCTCCAGTTTTCTGTTTCCGGGTGTTGGCTATGGCGGAAGCTGTTTCCCCAAAGATGTAAAGGGCCTGCTGAATACTTCAAAAGAACATGGCTATGATTTCAAAATATTAAAGACAATTGATGAAATTAACAACAGGCAAAAACTTGTTCTGGTTGATAAGATACTTAAACATTACAAGAATAATATTAAGGGTAAAACTTTCACTATCTGGGGATTATCATATAAGCCAAGAACCGATGACTTACGGGAAGCGCCTTCGCTTACTATTATTGAAAAGCTGCTTGAGCATGGCGCAAAGATAAATGCTTTTGACCCCGTTGCCAATGAGAATTTTAAGCTGTTATACAGCAAAAAGTTCAAACAGGTAAAGTTGTTTAAGGATAATTACTCTGCTCTTAAAAATTCAGATGGGCTTGTTCTTGTTACAGAGTGGAACGAGTTCAGGCGTATTGATATAGACAGGATGATACAGCTTATGAAGCAAAAAGTAGTTTTTGACGGCAGGAATATTTTCAATCCAAAACTTTTAAGAGCAAAAGGATTTAAATATTATGGCATCGGTTTTTAGAAAAATATCACTTAGAATTTAAATATCATTTTATCCTGTGTTTTTTTTAATATCCGGAATTTTTTCTGTTTTTTCTCTTTCCCTCCAAAGGAGTCCTTCGGACAAACTCCAGTTTGGGAATTTTATTTGTCGGGACGAAAATCCCGACAACAAAAGCTTTTACACAGTCAAGTCTTCAGACCCGATTGGATATAAGTTCTTCTTTTAAATTATAAAAGCAGCATTAAAGTAAATATTGGGAGTAATTGTTGAAATTTTCCCATTAATAATTACGTTATATCAAATATGAAAGTTCTCTTTAAAATACTTGCATTTTCGTTGTTTACGCACAGCATGCTTTGTATTAGCGTTATTTCTTATTCGCAATCACGTGATGAAAAAATAACCAAAGGGATTGACCACGTTTATAAGCTGGAGTTTGATTCCGCTAATACTCTATTTCAGGGTTTAATTAGTGCTGACCCAAAAGACCCTACAGGTTATTTCTTTCAGGCTATGACTGAATGGTGGAAAATCTATCTTAACAAAGATGACCGCTCAAATGACGATAACTACCTGGCTAAAGTTGATAAGTGCATAAAAGTTTGCGAAGAAAGACTTGATGAAAATGAAAATAATGACTGGACAACCTTTTTGCTTGGAGGTGTAATTGGCTACCGCGGATTTATGAACGTAATGCGCGACAACTGGCTAAAAGCTATTGATGATGGCAAACAGGGACTAAACCTTATCCAGAAAAGCTATGAAATGAATCCTTCAAACAAGGATGCAATATTAGGACTTGGAATTTATAATTACGCAGTCGATTATGTTGTTGACCGTTACCCGTTCCTAAAAGCTGTATTATTCTTTTTCCCAAAAGGAAATAAAGAACTTGGACTATCGCAACTAAGAGATTGCTCCGATAATGGCAGGTATTCCAAAACTGAGGCAACCGTAACTTTGGCATATATACATTTATCATACGAAAAAAATTATATTGAAGCACAGAAATATGCCCTGAAGCTTGTTGCAATGTATCCGCAAAACCCCGTTTTTGAAAGGTTCCTTGGAAAATGCTATGTTGGTTTAAGTAATATCAACGCTGGTATAGATATTTACAAAGGAATGCTCACAAAAGCAGACAGCAACCGGGCATACTATAACAACAATTACATTCGCCGGGAAGCTAATTATTACCTTGGTATGTGTGTTTCAAGAACAGGTAATCTTGATGAAGCTTTGAAATATTATGAAACTACAATTAATATCTGTAAATCTACAGATAAAGATGGTGAAGAATCACCATATTATGTTTTTTCTGTTCTTGGCAGCGGAGTAATTTATGAACAAAAAGGTAATAAAAGCGAAGCTGTTAAATATTATGATCAGGCGCTGAAAATGAGAGATGTAGAAAACTCCAAAGAAACTGCTCAAAGATTTAAAGATAATGCCCTGAAGTGAAATGTATCAGGATAATTTATAAATTATTGAAATTGTAAATGATTTTAGTGCCGGTAGAGTAACCGGCATATTAAACATTTACTTATGGAATTATAAGTTCCTGCCCAACCTGAATTTTATTCGGGTCAGATAGCGTTTCTGTGTTGGCGTTGAAAATATCCATATATTTTCCAGCATCACCGTAATACTCTTTTGCTATTTTGCTTAGGGTATCACCTGACTGTACTATATATGTACGTTCAGTTTTCCCAGCTCCGCCGGCTGCGCCTTCCATCCCTGCGCCGCCTGCAATTCCTTCTTCTTCATTAAACATGCGGTTTTCTCCCTATGATTATTATTTATAAATATTTTTTCTATGACCTATAAATTCAATTATTATCCTTTTGTTTTGCTTATCTAATGAATATAGAATTCTGTAACTCCCAATTCTTAATTTAAAAATATCCGAGTAAAATTGTCCTTTTAATTTTTTATGAACTATTAATTCTGAATTTTCAGAAAGCCAAATTATTTTAGATTTTATATCTTTTTTAATGCCTTCAGATAATTTGCCAGCCGACTTGACTGCTACTTTTGTTAATTCTACTTTAAAACCCAATTTGAGTAATGGTATTATTTAAATACTTCTTCAAAAGGAACAGTTTCCTGAATGCCGGTTTTTCTTTCTTTAACAGACTTTCTAAGAATATTTTTAATATCGTCTTTAATCTCCAGATTATTATCAGGATCAAAATCATTCAATTCTTTTCTCACGATCTTCTTAACAAGAGTGTTGAATTCAGATATTGTGAGGTCTTTAATCTTTTTATCCATAAATTTTAAATTTAATTAAATATATACCCTAAGTTCACTCTGTGAGTGCTACCTACTTTGCCCAGAGAGTTAAGTGAATAATCAAACACATATTTTTCTGCAAACCTAATGCCAAGTCCTGTAGAAAAGCCTGAAATACCAAGTGAGGTTCCAAGCTTCATATCCTGCCTGCTTTCGTTATCATAACCGATCCTAGCAGAAACATAATCACTAAAGATAAATTCAGCGCCTATTGAAAATGACTTTAAGTGCTGAATAATTTTTTCCCTGCTTTCATTAAGCTTCGCAAATGTAACGTTAAGTCTTACTGGAGTGTGTTCAAGCCTCTTTGATATCCCCACTCTTATATCCAGCGGCAGCTTTTCCTTTTTGCTGATATATGAACTAAGCTGTGATCCCAAATTGTTTATACCAAAGCTAAGCGAAAGCTGAGATGATGGAATATGGTACTGCAAGCCAAAATCAACTGCAAATGCCGATGATTTATATTCGGCAATGCCGGAATAAATATATTTAAGAGTTATTCCATAATTTACCTTTTCATAAATAAAATTTCCGTAGCCAACAGAAAACATCAGGTCATTTGCGTTAAATGCCTCGCCGGTTGCAATGCCGTTTTCATCAGTCCTCTCAAAAGTGCCGTAATCGAAATATTTTATTCCAATTCCAAACCAGCCTATATCTTTATATTTCTGGGCGTATGCCATTGTTCCAAAATTCATGTCAAGCAAATACTTTCCAAAGCCGGCAGAAACTTTGCTTTTTGTGATTGTACTTAAGCTTGCAGGATTGTAGAACATTGCATTCGGATCATCTGCGTATGTATCAAATGCGCCTGCAAGTGATGATGCTTTTGCTCCTGTTTCAACCCTCAGGAAATCAAATGCGGGAATTTCTGTTTGAGACTGAATATTG
>JAYTUN010000181.1:0-4352 GCA_043744495.1 Ignavibacteria bacterium | reverse complement strand
AACTCCATATAATATTTGATATAGATTTTTCATTTATCTGGTAAATTTTTGAAATAGTGCAACAATTTATATAACAATAATTTGATCTGATTTTATCCATAATTAATCAATTGAAATGCTCATATTTTTTGGCTAAATTTGAAGATATTAATGGTAAAATCTAATTATTTGATACTTTTTTGACATTTAGATTTTGACATTTGGCATTTAGTTTTATGCCCCCATGGTGTAATGGATAGCACGGAACACTACGGATGTTCTAGTTGGGGTTCGAATCCCTATGGGGGTACAAAGTTAACAAAAAGGAACACTTTCTCAAGTGTTCCTTTCCTTTATATTCCATTTCCTGCTTCTTTATCCATCATCCAAAACAATGCGCCGTTTAAGGGATTTACATAAAAGGCAGGGTATTTCATCGCTTCTTCACTTTCTTTTAAAATATCATTAACTATTTTCAGCTTACTCTCACCACTCGCTAAAAAATAAATATTCTCAGCATTATTAATTATTTTTCCGGTCATGGTTATTCTTCTTTGCATGGTTACAGGGTGGAAAGAAACATCATATAATTTTTCACTCGTTAATAATCCCATCTGGTTCGGGAAAATTGATGCCGTATGCCCATCTTCACCAATTCCGAGCAGAATAATATCAAAGCAGGGTATGGAATTCTTAGCAGTTACATTTGACGTTACAATTCTTGAATATTTTGCAGCCTCATTTAAAGGATTATCTTCACCCTTAATTCTGTGAATATTTGAATAATCAATATTTATTTTACTGAATAAATTATCATATGCGCCGCTGAAATTACTTTCAGCTGAATCCGCCGGCACGCATCTTTCATCAACCCAGTAAAAATTAATGTTATTCCATTTAATTTTATCTTTGTAATCAACGGCAAGTATCTTAAATAATTCAATCGGAGTATTACCTCCGGATATTGCAATATTTATTATTTTCTTATTAACAAGTAGAGTATCAATTTTATTACTTAATATCTCAGCAAAACTAATTGCTAATTCATTAGGTGACCCAAAAATCTTTATGTTATCTTTATCCAATTTTTTATTGATAATTGTTCATTGCTAATTGCTCATTGTTCTAAAGCTCGCAGTAAATTCCGTCATCAGTTAAATTCTTGCATGGATATCGCCATGTTATGTGCTCGCCTCCTTCAATGAGGTTATCTGCTACATCAGGGCCCCATGTACCTGCTGGATAGCCATACACCTTCATATTAGCGTCTTCAGCCCACGCTTTTTGTATCGGTTCTACAAACTCCCATGCAGCTATAACAGCATCAGCTCTTAAAAATAGTGTCGAGTCGCCTATCATGCAATCATATATCAGCCTTTCATATGCTTCAGGAATATGTACATTTGCAATTTCATTATAATGAAAATCCAAATTAATATATTGAACATTATATCCCTTACCAGGTTCTTTCATTCCAATTCTAAGCAATATTCCTTCATCAGGCTGTATCCTTAATATCAACTGGTTATCTGAATTATTCTGGCTTTCTTTAAACAGGAAATGAGGAGTCTTTTTGAAATGTATTACTGCCTCAGTTACATGTGTGGGAAGATGTTTCCCTGTTCTGATATAAAACGGAACGCCACCCCATCGCCAGTTATCAATATAAAATTTTACTGCAGCATAAGTCTCAGTGCGGGAATTAGCATTGACACCTTTTTCTTCTCTATAACCTTTTACCTTCTCACTCTTAATTGTAGAAGCAATATACTGACCCCTTATAACATTCTTTTCTATCTCTTCCGGTTTAAGCTTTCTAAGTGATTGCAGTACCTTCAATTGTTCATTCCTCACCGCATCTGAATCAAACGAAGAAGGAGGCTCCATTGCAATTAGAGTTACAAGTCTTAATAAATGACTTTGTACCATATCCCTTAAAGCCCCTGATGTTTCGTAGTACCCGCCCCTGTTTTCTATTCCAAGATTTTCTGCGGAAGTCACCTCTACATGATGAACATAATTCCTGTTCCATATAGGCTCAAATATTCCATTTGCAAACCTTGTTACCAGCACGTTCTGAACAGTTTCCTTACCCAAATAGTGGTCTATCCTGTATATCTGGTCTTCATTAAATACTTCATGCATAACCTTGTTCAGCTCAATCGCAGAGTTTAAGTCATAGCCAAAAGGTTTTTCGACAACTATTCTGCAATACCCGCCATCGCTTTTATTCAGTCCTGCTTTACCTAGGTTACATGATATTTCTGCAAATAAAGCAGGGATTGTCGCAAGATAAAATATATAATTGCAGCTTTCTCCGCAGATACCGCTAAGCGTTCTTATTTTATCTTTCAATTGATTGTATGCATACGGGTTTTTAAAATCTATAGAAAAGTAATTCAATTTTTCAGTGAAACTATTTATTATTATTTCTTCGGCTTTTGTATCAACCTTAGCTATGGCTTCTTTCATTAATTGCCTGAAATCCTGGTCTGTATGAGCTGAGCTTGCTGTGCCCAATACTACAAATTTTTCGGGTAGATTGTTCTGCTTATAAATCTCAAATATTGCAGGAATTAATTTTCTTTTGGTTAGGTCCCCTGATGCTCCGAATATAATTATTACACAATTATCTGGTTTAATCAATTCTTTTAAATTTTAATTATCCTTAACTACTTTATGTCCGCCAAACTGGTTTCTAAGCGCTGCAACTACTTTCATTGCAAACGATTCTTCCTGTCTCGAGCTAAACCTCTCAAATAAAGAAGCTGTTATTACATGCGCAGGGACGTTTTGCTCTATTGCTGCTTCAACTGTCCACTTGCCTTCACCGCTGTCTTCAACATAACCCTTAATTGATTCCAGATTCGGGTCCTCTTTAAACGCCT
Organism: Ignavibacteria bacterium; assembly: GCA_043744495.1. Taxonomy (GTDB): domain Bacteria; phylum Bacteroidota; class Ignavibacteria; order Tepidaquicellales; family OLB5; genus OLB5. The sequence goes on along the minus strand of JAYTUN010000181.1, from coordinate 1,485 downwards.
TTACTGCAAGCTCCAGTAGCCATGATTTTACAACACTTCCATGCATCCATCCGCTTGCTACAGACGTAACATCTATTTTGTAGGGTGAACTTTTTAGAATCTCAAAGCCTTCTGCGTAAGATTGCATTAACCCATATTCTATTCCATTATGTACCATTTTAACATAATGACCTGCGCCGCTTTCTCCGCAATATGTATATCCTCCTTCAGGTGCTAAGGATTTAAATATTGGGTAAACATATTCAACCGCCTCTTTATTGCCTCCTGTCATCAAACTATAGCCATTAGCTAAACCCCAGATACCGCTGCTAGTTCCGCAATCAATATAGTACAATCCTTTTTTTACCAGATATTCACCTCGTTGCCTTGTCTGCTTCCAGTAAGAATTACCACCATCAATAATAATGTCACCAGTTTTCATTAATTCTGCCAGTCCATTGATATTTTCATCAACCGGTGCGCCTGAAGGAACCATAAGCCATACAATTTTTCTCTCAGGCAATTTACTTATCATATCTTCGAGTGATACTGATGCAATAGCGCCTTTTCGTGCAGCTAAATCAATTCCTGGCTGGGTTTTATTGAAAACAATAATATCGTGCCCGTCTTTTAATAGACGCTCAACCATATTACCGCCCATTTTTCCCAAGCCAATAAATCCAATTTTCATATTAATTTCTCCAAAATCATTAATTTACAATTATTTGCATGCTCGTTTTGCGAAGCATCCCTCTCCGAAGGAGTCCTTCGGACGGATAATATCAATATATAATAACAAAATTAACCATAAAAGGCATAGTTTAGGATTTGTTGTGCCTGATAAATGCACCGAGTGTGTTGGTAAATACCCTGAACCTATCTGTAAAACTGCCTGCACAAAAAATGCTATGGCTAATGATAGGGATCACTGGGAAAGTGAAGCGCATTTATTTGCCAAGAATGAGTATCTTGAAACTATGCCGGGATTGATATGATCATGAACAATCAATCTAATCATTACAGCCATCACATAGATAAGAAGAACTATCTGGAAAAGAAGGTAACTCACAGGAATTCAAGAAATATTTTATCTATCCTGTTTGATGAAGTTTATTGCAGTGAAGAAAAGTTTGATATTTTAAAAAAACAACTTCTCAGCAAACATCAATTTCATTTTATTATACATTCCGGAAATTCCTTAGATGTCTTTAATAAGAATACATGAATTGATCAAAATTATTGCTTTGAATGCTCAGTTATTGTAATATAAGACTACAAAAGTCTTATCAAATATAATATATCCCAAAAATCATTTATAATAAATGAAGGTTGCTATACAGTATCAGACTTTTGTAGTCTTATCAGAACAAGAGTGAATTAGTTAAATCTTACTCAATTTTCATTTTTTGTATATGCCAAATATCTTCAGAATACTCCTTTATAGCCCGGTCGCTTGAAAATTTTTCCATGCGTGCCGAATTAATTATGGACATCTTTGTCCACATA
>JAYTUN010000180.1:0-4377 GCA_043744495.1 Ignavibacteria bacterium | reverse complement strand
CGGTTGCTCACCCTGAGCGTCCCTATGTAGCAATACTTGGCGGCAGCAAAATTACAGGCAAGATAGATGTTATCAAAAACCTGCTAGGGCAAGCCGATAAAATATTAATTGGCGGGGGAATGGTTTTTACGTTCTATAAAGCATTGGGAAGTAACATTGGCAAATCATTGCTTGAAGAAGATAAAGTTGATCTTGCAAAAGAATTAATGAATGAAGCTAAAGGGAAAATTATGCTTCCCGTAGATATAGTTATTGCGGATAAATTTGAAAATGACTCGCCTCATTCTGTAGTTTGGGGTAATGAAATGCCTGATGACAAAATAGGGATGGATATTGGTCCCGAAACGATAAAACAATTCACTGAAGAAATACTAAAAGCTAAAACCATTGTGTGGAACGGTCCAATGGGCGTTTTTGAAATGGATAACTTTGCAAAGGGAACGTTTGGCATAGCAAAAGCGCTTGCCGAAGCAACCAAAAAGGGCGCTGTAACGGTTATAGGTGGTGGCGATTCTGCCGCTGCGATAGCTAAAGCGGGACTTGAAAATGATGTAAGCCACGTATCCACTGGCGGTGGTGCCAGCCTTGAATTCCTCGAAGGGAAAACACTCCCGGGCGTTGAGGCTTTAACTAATAAATAATTTTATGTCAAAAGAAAAAAACAAAACAAAAAGTTCATCCAGTAAAAAACAGAAAACAGGCAAAAAATCTAAGTTTCCAAAAGAACCTTTATTTTTAGATAGAAATGAATCACAAACAGGTCCAGTACCTGAAGTATATAAATTCCTGAAGAAAGTTGATATGGATCTGCTTTCATGCTATTCACGAGATTTTATGAAAGGAATTAAATCAGCGCTTTCAAAAAGAATAGCAGATGATTATGGCTTTGATGAAAAACATGTACTGCTTAGCTACGGAAGTGAAGATCTGCTTAAACAGATAATACACTGTTATGTTAACCCGGGTGATAAAATTTTAATTCCCAGAGAAGCTTGGTGGTATTACAAAAAAGTAGCTTCCGAGCGCGGCGGAACGAATGTTGAGTACCCAATGAAAAAAGGTGTGATGGATGGGATTCCATATTATCTGTATGATGTTGATACAATGCTTCAGATATATAATGATACAAAGCCTAAAGTTGTTGTTATCGCATCACCAAATAATCCAACAGGAAACCGCATCGATTCCAAAGACCTCAAACGTTTCCTTGATGCAACTAAAGATACTATCACTATGATAGATGAAGCTTACTGGGGATTTGGGTCAACTGAAAATGATTATGTTAAGCCTTATATTGATGCATATCCAAACCTCGTTATCTGCAGAACGTTTTCGAAGTTCTTTGCAATGGCGGGATTTCGTATCGGCTTTGCATTTGCCGGCAGCAATCTAGATATACTTATCAACTTCACAACAAGGTACCTAGGTTATAACCGAGTATCTGAAAAGCTTGGCGAAATTGCACTTGATAATATCAAATGGTATCTGAAAATTGGCAAGCAGTACGAAAAAGATAAAGAAATGATGTACAGAACTTTTCTAAATCTTAAAGGATTTGTTCCTTTCAAATCTTATGCTAACTTTATTCTTGTTGATATTCCTGTTGATATCAGGCTCGGTCTAAAGAAATATCTTGATGACCGCAATTTAAGAGTTAAATTCCTTGATGAAGATGCATTCAGGACCGAAGCAAGAATTTCACTCGGCACAAAACAGCAGAACAAACTGCTTATGGATACAATTGTAAAATACTGCAAAGAGATAAACTGGAAATAAACAGACTTGGGATATGCTGTTATATACAAACTGATAAAATAAATATGCAAGATAAGATAAATAAATATTGAGTTTATACAGCCAATATAAATCATCTCTAAAAGCAGTTGAGGTCGAGGAGGTCTTTGATCTCATTATTTACCGTCCGCTTGCCTTCCTATTCGTTAAGGCAACTTACTCTTTTAATATTACCCCCGATATGGTTTCCGTTGCAGCGCTTACAATTGGCTCAACTGCCGGCGTAATGTTCGGATTTGGTGACGGGGCTTTTCTGCTCATAGGGGCATTACTGTATTTTACAAGCAATGTGCTCGATTGCGCAGATGGACAGATAGCACGACTCAAAAAAAATGGCACAAAAGTCGGCAGGATTGTTGATGGCTTTGTTGATTATATTGTAAGCATTTTTGTTTTTATTGGTATTGGAATCGGACTTACCAGTCAGTTTCGTTACCACGAAGTAAGTTTATGGGGAAACTCATTTTTACAGTGGAGTCCTGTTACATATATCTGGGTCGTTAGTATTTTGGGAGCATTATCCTCGGCAGCTCAGGCGTTCTATTTTGATTTCTACAGGAATAAATTTCTTGAAGTAGTTTACGGTAAGGCGTCTAATATAATTGAAGAGATAGGTGAATATAAGCAGGAAAAGAAAAGGCTTCTGGATGATGAAGGGAAATCACATTTTTTTGAAAAGTTTTTAATAACAATATACCTTAAATATTCAGCCCTACAGCTTAAAATTCAGAATGACCACGAGAAAAATCATTCGGAGAAAAAACCTAATCCCAAGGTATATTATGCTAAAAACCGCATATTATTAAGGTTATGGAGCTATGTTGGCTCAACTACACATATTACTTTATGTATTGTTTGCGCCCTGCTGAATAATATGGAAGTTTTCCTTATAATTTGCATTTTGCCTTTAAATTTACTTATGTTAGCTTTATTTTTAGTACAGAAGAAAGTTAATAATGGCACAGCCTGAATTTTAAAATGATTATACGTTATCATAATTATTTAAAAAGATGCTTCGCTTAATTTAATTCAAAATTAAATTTCATTACCATGAGCCTAAGAAAATATACTAAATTAATTTTGACACCTGTTCTTTTGGTTATCTTAATGTTCTCATCAGGATGTTTTGATGTTAAGCGTGAAATTAAAATGAACCCTGATGGCAGCGGTATGGAAAATATGTACATTACGCTTGATAAGGAGTTTTTCGAGAGAATGAGCATCATTGCAACCAGTGATTTAACTGGTAAATGGAAAAAAAGAGCCGATAGCGTTAATGATAACAGCATGATTGAAAACAGGATCAAAATGGATATGCAGCGCGTTGGCGGCACATCAGTAAAGGAAATTACTGTAACTTCAAATGCAGATGGCACAAAGCAGATATATATGCAGTACCATTTTGATGAACCCTTGATATTGATAAAAGTAATAAAGGAATGTACATTCACCTGGTCTAATCATCTTCCCGTTCAGTTCAGCACGCTCAAATTCCAGTATGATGAAGCCGACCTAGTATTTAAACATACAATACGCAAAGCCGAAAGAAGTTTTGATGATGAGCTGATGAACAGTGTGTTCGGTTCTATGTACCCAAGCCACAGGGTTACATATTCTATTGAGTTTCCCTTCGAAGTAAAAGATAATAATGCTATGACCGCCTCAGGCAACACACTTACATGGGAAATGACGTTTGAAAAAATAATGTTCAACCAGCAAACAGATACAGCAGCAATGGTTAAAGATGCTTCATTAGAGCTTACTTATGCCGAAAAAATTGACCGTTCTGTTGGAAGAGTCAGTCAGAAAGAAAATCCGCTAATAAGGGTCCAGGTATATAACCGCAACAAGGAACCGGTTAAGATCGGCACAGGCGTTGTTCTGAAAAATGGTTTGCTGGTCACTAATTTCACGCTTATGAATTTAATCGAGGGTGCGGGATACTTTAGTGTAATTCTGCCATCTGATTCACTTGCGGGAATTGGCGATATGACTGAAAATGATCTCGACCAGAAACAGGACCTTGTATTTTTAAGATACGGCGCGCCGGATAAGTTTAAAGCCATCAAGTATGCTTCGGTATCATCAGTTAAGTATGGAGATAAGGTTAAGCTGTTCTATTACCCCAATACTTTATCATCTGTAGTGTATTCAATGGATGGAATGATGTCCGCTCTTAAGAAATGGACAAGTAAGACAAGTGTTATAGAAATAAAGCCGAATAAGCCTATCACACTCGAAGGCGGCGCTGTATTTACTGAAGCGGGTGATTTCCTGGGAATGATAACACAGGCATTTGATGGCGAAGTGGGGAAGCTTTACCTCGTACCTGCTGAATATATAAAAGCTCAAATGCCTAATAAATAAATATTCTTGCTCTAAATAAAAAAGGCAGGAATAAATTCCTGCCTGAATTAAATTCTATTTCTTTTATTTTAAAAGTATCATCTTCTTAGAACTTACATATTCACCTGCTTCAATCCGGTATATATATACACCGCTTGCGTAATTACCTGCATTCCAGTTTATTTCATACCTGCCTGCTTTTTTAAATTCGTTATTTATCAGCACAGCAACTTCCCT
>JAYTUN010000179.1:0-17206 GCA_043744495.1 Ignavibacteria bacterium | reverse complement strand
GAGCACTCGGGATCATTTAATCAGAAATCCCGCTTCAGCGGGGTTGATAAAGTAACAATTAAGGAAAATATTATTAAAAGCCTCAAAATATAAGTATTTTGGGGCTTTTTTATTTAATTATTTGTATTGTTTAAACTCTTAAAAAGCATTATTATTCGCATTAATTCATCAATATTAGGAGCAGAAATGAAAGTAAAAATTTTACTTATTACATTATTTATCGTAGTGCAGATATTCAATATTAATTCACAGACATATACAAATGTAGCACGGCAGATAGGTATTATAGCTACTTATTATGATGATTATTATATCCCCGGTGGAGGAGCAGGCTTTGCTGATTATGATAATGATGGAGATATTGATCTGATAATTGCAGGAAGGACACATTTTATTGTTTACAGAAATGATAATGGAATTTATACTGATGTAACAAATCAATCCGGGATAAGCTTTAATGGTGATTGCTTGAAATCTGTTGTTTGGGGCGATTATAATAACGATGGCTGGAGAGATATATATTTAACAAGCTGGTACAGCGGTAGCAGACTATACAAAAACAACGGTAACACTACGTTTACAAATGTTTCTTCAAGCTCTGGGATTTCGATGCCATTTACTTACCAAACAACCACAGCAGCTTGGGGTGATATTAATAGAGATGGATTTTTAGACCTTTATATAGGAAATTACGGAAATATTGAAGGTGCAGGTGAGCAACCAAATTTTTTATATAAAAATAATGGCAATGGAACTTTTACAGATATTACGACTATTTCAGGAGCAAAAGATAGTGCATTAAAAAAACCGTTAGCTATAGTAATCTTTGATTATAATATGGATGGCTGGCAGGATATTTATTTAGCAATGGATAAAAATCAGCGGTCAACATTATTTAAAAATTTAGGTAATGGTTTTTTTCAGGATGTAACATATTTTTCTAATACAATGTGTTTTTTTGATGCTATGGGTATTGCTGTTGGAGATTATAATCATGATGGATTACTTGATATGCATGTTAGTAACGGACCTCCCGGAAATGCAACTTTCAAAAATAACGGTAATGGTACATTTACAAATGTTGCAGTTCAAACAAATACTACTATAAACAAAGAGTGCTGGGGTGTTAGCTTTGTAGATTACGATAATGACGGATGGTGTGATCTTTATGCAACTGCATCCGCAGGAATAGATATGTGTGATGTTCTATACAGAAACAATAGAAATAACACCTTTTCTAATATAGGTTTCAGTATAGGTATAAGAGATAGCACATTCAGTTATGGAACTGCTAAAGGAGATTATAATAATGATGGTTACCCTGATTTATGCGTTACTATGTCCAGGGATTCAAATGCACATTTTTACAGAAATAATGGGGGCAGTAATAATTGGATTAAATTAAAATGCATTGGTGTGCAATCAAATAAAGATGCTATAGGTACTATAGTAACTGCTTATGCAGGCGGAATGATAAACAGGCAGGTGATCTTAGGTGGAAGCAGTTATTTAAGCAGTGACGATGTAGAACTTATTTTTGGTTTAGGCAATGCAATTAAGGCAGATTCAATTGTTATCAACTGGACAAATGGTATTGTTGACAGGTCATATAATATTCAGAAAAATGGCAGATATACAGCAATTGAAGGCAGCGGAGTAATTGGCATTACTCCAATAAGCAGCGAAATTCCTGAAATGTATAGCCTGTATCAGAATTATCCGAATCCATTTAATCCATCAACAAAAATAAAATTCTCTAAACCCCTCCGAAAGGAGTCCTTCGGACCATCCCCCCTTTCAGAAAGTGGGGACAAAGGGGGGTTCATCACCATAATAATTTACGATGCAATTGGGAGGGAAGTTACAACCCTTGTAAACGAACAGCTAAACCCCGGCATTTATGAAGTCAATTGGAATGCTGCAAACTTCCCAAGCGGGGTTTATATTTACAAGCTAAGCTCAGGTTCATTTACTGACAGCAAGAAAATGGTGTTGGTAAAATAAATCTATTATTCTATATAAAAGTATGAAATCAAAAAAAATATTTTTCATCGTTTTACTTGCTTTATCAATATCCTTTTTAAATACCTGCAGTGATAATAATGTAACTCAAATAGGTAATAATTATCCATCAGTACCTGCTTCAAATCTTGATGCCAAGTATGCGTTGGACTGGATGGATATTGAATACAGGATAATTGCTGACCAGCATAACGATAGCCCCCCGCCTCCATCTAGGCTTTTTGCTTATTCATGTGTAACAATATATGAATGTGTTGCACCTGGTATTCCATTTTCAAGATCTCTCAGCGGGCAATTAAATGCAATGCCTCAAATACCGCAAATCAACTCTACACTTGAGTATGACTGGCCAACTGTTATTGCAGCAGCGGTTTTACCAGTAATGTATGCAGCTTATGATACATTGTACCCTGGTGCAGTTTTATTAGTTGATAACCATTATAATGATGTGTTAGCAGAAAGAAGAACTTTTGTTTCTGAAGATGTTATAAACAGGTCTATTGCTCATGGTGTTGCTATAGCCGATAAGATAAAGTTGTGGATATCTACTGATGGTTATGACCAGACAAGAAGCATGGTTTATGTTACCCCTCCAAGAACAATTAATCCCGCTTACTGGGAGTCTATTAATCCAGGTGATACACCCAATGAGCCATATTGGGGTACGTTAAGACCATTTATAGTTAGTAACCCTGAACAATTTTATATTCCAATGCCTGCATTCAGCACAGATACAAGTTCACAAATATATAGAGAGGCAAAAGAATTAATTGATATTTCACAAAATCTAACTCTTGAGCAAAAAAGAATTGCAAATTTCTGGAACGATAAGATAAGAACCGGAACTCCTTCAGGGCACTGGGTTTCTATAATGAGCCAAATAGCTAGACAGTTGAATTTAAAATTGGATAAAGTTGCGCAAATGTATGCGTATATGGGTCCTATGATGGCAGATGGTTTTATAGTTTGCTGGAGAGCTAAATATCATTATAATTTACTTAGACCCCAGTCATATATCAGAGATTACATTGATCCAAACTGGAATCCATATTTAATAACCCCTTCATTTCCTGCATATCCTTCGGGGCACTCAAGTTTATCGGGAGGTTGTGCTGAAATAATGAAAGAATTATTTGGTGACGTAACTTTTACTGATATGACTCACCAGGATATTGGATTACCTCCAAGATCATTTAATACATTTGCTGCTGTTGCAGAAGAAGCAGCATTTTCGAGGCAATATGGTGGAATTCATTTCAAGTTTGATTCAATAAACGGATTACAGGCAGGTCATACGCTGGGAAGGTGGATATTAAACAATATTCAACTATCTATTTTCAATGATAAAGCAGGTAATTAAAAGCAAGGAAAGCCATAAAAGCGGCTCCTTGTGAAATGAGTTTTTCATCTGGATTTAAGGTTGAAGTATGCAAGCCGGAAGTATTTCCTGCCCCGATCCAGTAAAAGGAGCCGGGGCATTTATTTAGGTAAAATGCAAAATCTTCGGCAAACATAAATCTTTCACCCTTGAATATATTTTCTTTACCTAAAAATTCTATGGCTGATTTCTCAGCAAATGCTGTTTCTTTTACTGAATTATTCAGTTCAGGATAACCGGGAGATATATGAAATTCATATTTAGCTCCTGCTGACTGGCAGATACCTTTTATGGTTCTATCAATAAGCTTTATAGTACTTTTTCTCAGCTTTTCATTAATTGTTCTTATAGTACCTGCAAGCTCGACTTTTTCGGGAATTACATTGTTAATTGTTCCGCCTGAAATTTTACCTATAGTAATTACAATCGGTTCGTATGGATCGGTATTTCTTGATACGATAGTTTGCAGTGCAAGTATTACCTGAGATGCAATTACAATAGGGTCAATTGTTGTTTGCGGTCTGGCGCCGTGTCCTGCCTTGCCTTTAATAGTAATAAAGAGTTCATCCTGTGATGCCAGCATTACTCCGGGATAAAATCCAACTTTACCGGCAGGTATGCCGGGTAATATATGCTGACCAAATATTGCATCAACTTTTGGATTACTTAGGATACCATTTTTAATAAGAATTGAAGCACCGCCCGGATTTTTTTCTTCAGCAGGCTGGAAAATAAATTTTACTGAGCCTTTTAGTTCACTTTTAAGCTCTTTAAGAATCAGTGCAGCGCCATATACCATTGCCGAATGTGCATCGTGTCCGCATGCATGCATTATGCCCTTATTTTTTGACGTGAATTTTAATCCGGTAGTTTCCTGTATTGGAAGGGCATCAATATCAGCTCTTATGGCAACACATTTTCCTTTTTTTCCATTAAGTAATGCATATAATCCGGTATCAGTTATTCTGCTAACTTTATCAAATCCCTTATTTTTAAGTTTCTTATAGAGGAGTTTAGTGGTTTCAAACTCATTATATGCTACTTCGGGATTACTATGGATTGTTCGTCTAAGATCGATCAGTTCCTTAGCATGCTTAACAGATAGTTTCTTTATTTTATCTTTTATATCCATATAATTAAACTGCGATGTTAATCCGAAGGATTAATCCAGAGGATTTCGTTTCACTCAACACTTCGTGTTAATAATCAACCCTGAAGCTTCCCCAAAAAATATTTTCACCGTGGATAATATTCCTGTCAATGTATTCATAATTTCTTCTCTGGTACCTTATGGTAAAATAATATTGTTTGATAGGTTCAAAAACCAGTTCGGCAATAATAATATTGCGGTTAATTCTTATACCGCTTAGGAATGTATTTTTCCTTGCAAAGTCTTCGCTTCCATTTAAAATATTTGAGCCTACATTAATGAAATTACCAAGGCTATCAGTGTAATTTTCACCGGTGCGCTGCATTTTATAGGTTAGAGAAAAGCGAACCCGGCTTCCGAAATTAAATCCAAGCTTAAAAGCATGTTCATCTGAATTTGGATTTAAAGAATGTCCCATAGGGAGGTTCCAGTTTGAATATGAATTATTAATTTGCCTGTGAGCATAAACAAAAGGGTTAACTCTTGTATATTCATAAACAAGTTCAAGATTTGGCATAGTAAAAGCATTTTGCCAATCAATTCCGCCTTGAAAAGCAAATTTATTATCATTTCCTTTGGCAGAGTCGCTGCCAATAGTTTCAAAGTTTAAGTCATCAATCAGCCAGCTTGCCTGAATTGAAAGATTCTTAACCGGGTAAATCTGCATATCAAATCCCAACAATGTGTTATTCGAATTTTTTCCGGGGAGCTCTGTATTCATATCAGCAGAAGTTAAAAAGCTGATGGGGTTTATAAATGCAAAATTTAACGGAACATTGCTGTAAACAACCATTTCGTTGAATGCAAGTTTTAAGGAATTATTGAAAAACGGTCCAAGCTCTAAACGGTGGAATACCAGATATTTTGCTTCTAATTGATTCCCTGAGGAATCATTCCCAACAATGCTTGAATGAAAGAAAGAATAGCGGACTTTTTTATAATGCAGGTCAAGTTTCAGGAAATCGAATGGCGCTGAATTATCATTAGAAAGGAATAATTTATCTACAAAGCCAGTACCAAAGTTCAAAGCTTCTCTGCCAACCGTTAGCCCAAGCCAGTCTTTTGCAGGGGCATATCTTAAATAGCCTTCATAACTATCGAATGTTTTACTTCCTTCACTTTGATATTTTCTTATTGATGAAAGCAGTGGCTCAACAAATGCGGTTTTTTGAGCGTCTTCAGTGGTTCCGCCAAGCCTAACACCGTTTGAAAGCCGAATATAGTAACCGACAGAATTAAATAATGTTCCTCTTATTCTTGTGCCAAGCTCGCCAAGTAAAACATGAGGTTTCCCAACTGAATCGCCGTCTAAACCGATATATCTTAAGCTTCCAATTCCATCCCAGAAAAATGTTACGTTAGAATCAACTGAAGAATACAGATATTTTTGTTTCTTATTGGAAAACAGCTCACCGACTCCTTTTTTAGAAAAGAAGTTTGATGTTCCAACAAGACTTCCATACATATCATACTCAAATTCTGTAGTATAGTAATTTAAAAGTAATTTATCTGTTTTTGAAAGTTTATTTTTCTTCGTTGATATTTCTTTTAGAATATTCCCGGTTTCTCTGCGGGAGATAGGTCCCATAGATGAGGAATAGCTATCAATGATCTTTATTGTAAACATCCTTTCCATGAAATCATATACAGTGTTTGAAAGAGGAACTAACTCAACCTGTGAAAAGGATAATTTTGTAATACTGATAAAAAATAGCAATAAAAAAAAGTATTTGAACTTTCCCATAATGAATTGGTTTATTTACAAAAAGATTAGTTTAATTGTTTAAATTTTTCGCGAAGCTCAAGTATTGCATAATGGAAAACAATAGAATGAATGCTTTCCGCTGTACACATTTCATTTAGCGGAACATGCAGCCTGTGTTGAGCCATTTTATATAATTTGCCGCCATCATAACCTGTTACCCCGATTGTAACGAGACTGTTATTGTTAGCCCAATCAATAGCATTAATGATATTTGGACTATTCCCCGAACCGCTAATAGCAATAACGTAATCGCCCTTTTTAGCGAATGTTCTAAGCTGCTGCTCGAAGATACTATCGTAACCTTCATCATTACCCTGTGCAGTTAAAAAGGGAGTATTATCGGTTAAGCTAAGCGCTTTTAACCTCTTGGTTTGGTCAGCAGAATTTCGTGTACCTTTTGCAAGATCCTGTGCCAGGTGAGAAGCATTAGCTGCGCTTCCGCCGTTACCAATAACAAAAACAAATTTATCGTTATTATAAGCATCAGCAATCAATTCAATGAATTTATCTATCTCGTTCAAATCAAGCGAGTTCATTGTATCGTTAATCAATTTCTTATAGTTGTTAAAATCCATATATACTGTATATTTATTAATTAATTACAAAAATCAACATAAAATTATTATAACTCAATGGAATAAATAAATAAAGGAAAATATATAAAAATCAATCAAATACCGGCTTTTCTAACAACATTCAGGTCTTTCATGGTCTTTTCGGCATAATTCAAAATATCCTGTATATCTGTTTGAGCTTTAAGATAATCAATATATTCCCTAACGCTGTCTTCAGCAGTTCTAAGCGGTGACCATCCGAGCGCTTTAATCTTTGAAATATCAGAGCATGCATTCCTTGTATCGCCAAACCTGTATTCACCTGAAATATTTGGCAAAATATTTTCTTTTCCAAATTCTTTGGCAACTATTTCAGCAAAACCTTTAACTGAGTAGGCTTTTCCGCCGCCAACATTAAAAGCATTGTAATTCGCCCGGTCATCAAGCATTGCAAGTATATTTGCGTCAACAACATCATGGACATTCACAAAATCGCGCATCATCATACCATCTTCATAAACAGTCGGGGCTTTATCAAAGAAATAGCTGAGTGAAAATATCCTGCATGCGCCGCTGTACATATTGTAGAATGATTGCCTAGATCCCTGCACAATAGAATACCTCATTGCAACACTGGGAATATTATAACGCTCGCCAAAATTTAATGCCATTAATTCCTGAGAATATTTTGAAATAGCGTATTGATTTGGCGGACAGGCATAGGTTTCAGGTGTCCATACGTAATCAAGCTTAATGCCATCTTTATCTGAGAAATCCCATTGCCCTTTTTCAAGCTGTTCATTAGTTCTGCGTTTCGGGTATGTAAATTTTCCTTCTTTATCTTTGTAAATTCCTTCTCCATTAACAAATTGTGAAGATGCAACAATGATCTTTTTAATGGGGAGATTTTTGGCAACTGCAATTTCATAAATGAGCGCAGTGCTGACAGAATTTACATGAAAGAAAGTGGAAAAATCAGGAAGGTAGTCCTGATAAGCAGCCAGGTGAAAAACATAATCTATATTTTCAAGAGCTTTTTCAATTGTATCTCTATCTCTTACATCACCTAAGATAAATTCGGCTTCTTTAGGGATGTATGATGGTTTCCCTTTTAAATGAACAGGTTTTTGAAGATTATCAAGGATCCTAACTTCATAGCCTATTTTCAGAAGCCTATCAACTGTATGAGAACCAATAAACCCTGCTCCGCCAGTAACTAAAACTTTTTTCATTACCAAAACTTTTTCATTATTTAATATCGTATCTTGTTTGATCAAAAATTATCTTACTTCCGTATTTTTCGAGCAGAAAAGGTAATTCCCTGAACTGCCTTAGGCTTCTTCTTAGTGTATCCTGTTTATCTCTTTCACAATAGACAAGCAGGAAGCCTCCTCCTCCGGCGCCGGATATTTTAGCTCCAAGCGCTCCGCCCTTCATAGCAAGAGCGTGCATTTTATCTATATCAGGGTTAGTAACGTTTGAAGCAAGCTGTTTTTTCATTTCCCAGTTTATCTTAAGGTTTTCACCAACCCTGTTAATATCCAGTGAATTCAATCCATCTAAAGTGTCATAAGCAAGCTCCTTTATCCTGTGATGAAAATCAAGTTTGTTAACAACATTTTTGCTTTGTTCTTCCAGAATTGAAGCAGCTTTGCGGGTTGTATCAGTAAAAAACAAAAGCAGGTTAGAGCCAAGTTTTCTTTTTGCTTCACTTACAATTTCAATAGGTGATATTTCAACAGATTCATTGTTACAGAACTTGAATGATTTTAATCCGCCATACGCAGCTATATACTGATCCTGTTTGCCAATGGGTCTTTTAAGAATGTCAATTTCTATTTTACATGCTTCTATGGCAAGCTGCTCGGCTGTTACAAGCATACCTAGATACTGATAAAAAGCATGAAGCAATCCAACCGAAAGGCTGCTTGATGAACCAAGGCCTGAGCCTTCTGACGGGATATCGGCAAACATCATTACTTCAAAACCATTTGTAATGCCTGTAAGTTTTGCAGCTTCCCTTACAAGGTCATGTTTGATATCATCAATATTGGTCACAATTTCTTTGGTGGAATAATCAACATATATAAGATCATCAAAGCGTTCTTTAACAATTACATAAATGTATTTATCAATAGCAGTACTTACCACAAATCCTTCGTGAGGATTATAGTAATTTGCAATATCAGTACTTCCTCCAGATAAGCTGATCCTAAGTGGTGTTTGAGATATTATCAATTATATTTCCTTTACACTTCCAATTTTATCATCCGGCATAAACTGGTATTTATTGCCTTCTGAATCTTCAGCAAAATTTTCAGAATTAAAGATTAATTTTTCGCCTGTTTTAGATACCCAATATTTGAATTTAGCAGGATTTCCTGTAACTAATGCAAAATCAGGCACTGATTTTGTAACTACAGAGCCTGCCCCAATAAGGCAGTATTTTCCAAGAGTTATTCCGCATAGGATTGTTGCATTTGCTCCAACACTTGCTCCTTTTTGCAAAAATGTTTTAAGAAAATTTCCTGAATGCCTTTTACTTCTGGGAAACATATCATTTGTAAATACAGCATTTGGTCCAAGGAATACATCATCTTCAACTTCAAGGCCTTCCCATAATGATATGCCATTTTTGATAGTGACCCTGTTCCCGATTATAACTCCGCTTTCTACAAAAACATAATCACAAAGGTTACAGTCTTCGCCAATTTTTGCATTTTTTAAAACATGTGCAAATGCCCATATCCTGGTTTTAGCTCCTATAACATCAGACTCAACCAAAGCATTTGGATGCACAAAATAATTCTTTTCCATTTATTTAGTCTCTGTTAAAAGATTCACTTGATGTTTCCAAAAGTCTTACTACATTAAGTCCAATTTGTCCATCATTAATTAATGGTCTATCATCAATAATTGAATTAATGAATTCCTGGCATTCAAGCCTAAGCGGTTCATGCTGTTCAAGAGGGATCATTGTAATTTCACCGGGTTGATATGCAAGCGCACCTGAATTGCCGGCTTTACTATTTATCCTGTTATCAATACCAAGTCCGTAAAGTTTCAGTTTTCCATCAAGGGCAAGCATTTCATCATAAACCAAAGTTCCTTCAGTACCAAAGATATGCATCAGTCTGATTTTATTTGATGAGAGCCAGCCAAGATGAATGTGAGCAGTAATGCCGCTTTTAAAATTGAGATCTATATGAGCATTATTTGTAAGCATCTTTTTGTTTTTTGCTGCGGGGGAATTAAATGCACCAAAAGGATATTCATTCCTTGTTGAATTTACCTTACATGTGGCTTCACCAAGCAGGTAAAGAATTATTGAAAAATCGTGGGGACCAAGATCCCATATTACATCCACTTCTGTTTCAGGTGGTCCTAAGTTGATCCTTGTTGAAGTAATATGAAGAACTTTACCTATCTTTTTTTTCTTTATCAACTCCCTGATCTTTCTTACTGCGGGTGCAAACTGGAATACATGTCCGACAGCAAGTTTTTTGCCAAGTTTTTCTGCTGTAAGCACCATTGATTCAGCTTCTTCAGTACTGCATGAAAAGGGTTTCTCAACAAAAACATGTTTCCCAAGAATCATTGCTTCCTCAGCAATCTCTTTATGAGTGGTTACAGGAGTGGCAATTACAACAGCATTTATAGTTTTATCTCTTAATATATCCCGGTAATCTTTAGTAACTTCAACGGTTGGGAATTCTTTTTTTATAAATTCAAGCCTGCCGGTTTTTAGGTCACTTACTTTTTTTACCCTGCAATTAGGAAGGCTCAGGAAATTCCTTACAAGTTTTGGACCCCAATAACCGCAGCCGATAACGCCAATGTTAATAATTTTACTTTGTGTTTTAATTTCTAAATGCCCCCTCTGCCAAATACCATGACAGGAATTGTTTTAAATATTATTTTCAGATCAAGCCATAAGGATTGATTATCAGCATAATAAAGGTCTAACAATACAGAATCGCTGAAAGTAACATCTTCGCGGTTCCTTGCGATAATTTGTGCAAGCCCTGTAATGCCGGGAATTACTTTATACTTTAATTTATGCCAATCTTTAAAATGTTCATATTCATTAGGCAGGCAGGGTCTTGGACCGACTAAGCTCATACTTCCGGTAAAAACATTCCACAATTGCGGCATTTCATCCAGGCTGAATTTTCTGAGGAATTTTCCGACCGGTGTGATTCTTGGATCATTTTCCAGTTTTTTGTAACCTTTATTAGCAGTAATCAGCTTTTCAAGATGCATTTCATGTACAGATGCATCGTTGTTTGCAAGCATAGTCCGGAACTTGGTCCATTTGAACTTTTTACCATTTTTGCCAATAACATCAGTTGAATAAAAAATAGGTCCTTTTGAAGTTAATTTAATTAATGTAGAAACTATCAACCAGAAAGGAAACAGAATAAGAATTAGGATTCCTGAAACTGTAATATCAAATATCCTTTTAAACTTTTCTGAATACAGAGGGGATAACTTTGGCGATACAGAAATTACTTTCAGATCATGATATTCTCCATCATCAAGCTTTGCAGAGATAATATCGAAATGATTTGAAACAAGATTAACGTGACAATTAGTAAGCTTGCATTTTTCTATCAGGTCAAGCAGTTTTTTATTTTCAATATTCTGGATAGTGATAAAAATTTCATCTATTTCCTGATCTTCTGTAATTTCATTCAGCTCTGCAGTTGTACCAATTACAGGTACATTGTTTACAATAGTACCTTTTTTGGCGGGATTTTCATCAATAAATCCAATTAAATCTATGTGGTAATGTGGTTTAATAGTTAATATCTCCGAAAAGAAGATACCTAAATTACCTGCGCCAACTGCTAAAGCGCGCCGGGTTATAAATTCCTTTATATTTCCACCAACATAATTTGCTTTTAATATCCTTCTTAATAATAATACTCTGGTTATGAACAGTAAGGTAAAAGAAATGGAAAAATATATTATTACCTGTGTTCTTGAATCATGAAGCGCTTCCTGAGTTTTTATGATAAAGATTGCAATTATAATGATAATGTTGTTTATTAAAAGCCCTTTTAATATCAGCAGTGTTTGCTCGCCAACACGAAGGAAATATTTATGTTTATACAATTGGTAATATCTGAAAATAGGAACGATAAGGAGCGCACCCATAATAAAGATAAGCAGCTTTTCGATAAAGGTAAGTTCAGTAAAGTACACTTCAATTCCGGGCGCTGTAAAATACAGCGCCAGAATAAACGATATAAATGTACACAGGATATCATTAACTGAAAGGATCAGTTTCTTTGCGCCCCATTTTTTTATGAACTCGGCAAACATTTACTGTAATTTATTATGAGTAAAATTTCTTTATTGTACTGCATACATAATGTATCATTTCTTCTGTTATTTCAGGATACATTGGAATTGATAATATTTCATTTGCATATTT
Source organism: Ignavibacteria bacterium (assembly GCA_043744495.1). Lineage (GTDB taxonomy): Bacteria > Bacteroidota > Ignavibacteria > Tepidaquicellales > OLB5 > OLB5. Next base: position 4,897 of record JAYTUN010000179.1, on the reverse strand, counting down.
CTTTGCTACAGGAAAATCATCAGGCTTATAGTTCAAATGCGAATATGCCTTCTGCATGTGAAGCGGAAGCGGATAGTGAAGTCCGTTTTGAACACCGTTCTTGTTTAAATGATCCATAAGCTTTTCCCGGTTTTGCACTCTGATAATAAATAAATGATATACCGGGTCAACATGATCAGGGTGATAAGGTGTAACAACTTCACTTATTCCTAAAGAATTAAATGTTTCAGTATATAGCATTGCTGCTTTACGTCTGTTATCTGTCCACTTTTCGATATATTTCATTTTAACATTTAAAACCCCAGCCTGAATTTCTTCAAGCCTGTAGTTATGACCTTCGATTTCGTGGATATATTTTTCAATAGAACCGTGCTGGCGGAATTTATACATAAAGCCATACAGAGCAGGATCGTTTGTTGTAACTGCGCCACCCTCGCCATAAGCGCCTAAGTTCTTACCAGGGTAAAAGCTGAAAGTACCAATTACGCCAATGCTGCCTATCTTTTTTCCTTTATAAGTCGCAAGGTGAGCCTGTGAACAATCTTCAACAACATGCAGATCATGTTTTTTGGCAATATCCATAATGGCATCCATTTCAGCGGGCTGGCCGTATAAATGGACGGGTATTATAGCTTTTGTATTCGGTGTAATTGCCTCTTCTATTTTTGTAACATCAATGTTATATGTCTTTTCGTCATTATCAACAAAAACAGGTTTAGCATAACATAATGAAACTCCCTCAGCAGTAGCAATATATGTGTTAACGGGAACGATAACTTCATCACCCTGCTTTATGCCGAGTGCATGCATTGCAACGTGGAGCGCATCAGTGCCTGTGCTTAATCCTATGGAGTGTTTTACATTGTGTATCTTTGCAAAATCTTCTTCAAATTTTTTTGCTTTTTTGCCGCATATATATGTTGTGTTATCTAAAACGTCATTAATTTCTTTTAATACTTCATCTTTAATACCTAAATATTGGGTCTTTAGGTCAACAAAAGGAACGTTCATCAAATCCTTAACTTTCTATTTAAATTGAATTTAATTACACTATATTGTTAAAAGTAAGCAAAAATAAGGATTTTAAAAACCCAAATTGAATAATCTGAATACGGTATAAATTTATTATACAAATATAGCCAAAGGTAAATTCAGGTTAAAGAGAAAACAAATAGCGAAGCAGCGAAATTGAGAAATAAAGATAATATATTAACTCACTTTACGCAAAACACGTAAAACCACCTTTTTTGTCATTCAGCCCACCTGAGATGGGCGGAATCTTGTTTTTAAGCAATTTTTAGATGCTGAAACAATACCGTATCAAGTACGGCACAAGGTTCAGCATGACAGTTGCGTTAGGTGAGATATTAACTTAAAGTATTAAAGTTATGAATAAGTTATAGTAATTTAAAACGTGACTAATTCACTTTTTATATTCACGCATATTGAGTAACTTTGCTAAAATAATAACAAAACTATGGCTATTAAAACATTAAATCCCAAAAGCGTGAAAAATACAAAGTTAGAATATATAACTGATATCAACGGTAAAAAAACTAAAGTGGTAATGCCAATTAATGAATATGAAAATCTTCTTGAAGATTTGCATGATCTGGCAGTAATTGCGCAAAGGAAAAAAGAGGATGTTATTAATTTCAAAATGTATAAAAATTGAGTTCACTCTAAAAAGATCAAATCGTTTATTTTGATAACTTAAAAATAACTAAAATAATAAAAAAAAGCAATTTTGGATTCCCGCATTCGCGGGAATGACAGTTTTTAGAGTAAACTCAAAATTAATTTGTAATATTATATTTATTTGACCCGTTTAAATGCGGTTTTTTTATTGTTCATTGTTAATTCTCACCTTATTAAGTAACTTTGCACTTAATCAATACAAATTATGGGACTTTTTGATAAATTAAAGCAGGGTTTGAAGAAAACCCATGAAAATATATTCAATAAAATTGATAAGCTTGTTAATGCCAAAAGTGATATTGATGACGATTTTCTTGATAACCTCGAAGAGATATTATTAAGCTCTGATGTAGGCATAAATCAAACCGAAAAGATAATAAAGAATCTTAAAGAGCGAGTTAAAGAAGAAAAATATGAACGCACCTATCAATTAAAGGCTATTTTAATAGATGAACTTCAAAAAGCATTTATTGGTGAAAATGGTGAGAAAAAAGAACCCTTTAAGACCGACAAAAAGCCTTATGTAATAATAGTAATAGGAGTGAACGGAGTTGGCAAAACTACATCAATAGGTAAGCTGGCATATAATTATAAGAATGCAGGATATTCCGTTTTAATAGGGGCGGCAGATACTTTCCGAGCTGCTGCGAATGAACAGCTTGAAACATGGGCGAAAAGATCAGGAACTGAAATCATACAATCACCTCAAGGCAGTGACCCAAGCTCAGTAGTATATAATACAATACAATCCGGAGTTACAAAAGGATATGATGTTATTATTATAGATACAGCAGGCAGGCTTCATACTAAAGTCAATTTAATGGAAGAGCTTAGTAAAATAAACCGCGTTATACAAAAACAATTGCCGAACGCTCCGCATGAAGTGCTGCTTGTACTTGATGCTACAACAGGGCAAAACGGTATGACGCAGGCAAGGGAATTCAGTAATTCTATACCATTAACAGGTTTAGTATTAACAAAGCTTGACGGAACTGCAAAAGGCGGAATTGTATTAAAGATAATCAGCGAAATGAAAATTCCTGTGAGATACATTGGTGTAGGCGAGCAAATTGATGACCTGCAGGTTTTTGATAAAGAAAGTTTTGTAAAAGCGTTGCTTGAAGATTAGTAAAATCCTGAACGAAGTGCCTGCCTGCCGTAACGTCAATTCAGGCAGGAAGGATTTCATTCGGTATCATTAATCACAGATTCAATTATGAGACCCTTCGTTTCGCTCAGGGTTAATGCATGAATAACCAAATAAAAATATTACCCCAGTTCATTGCCAACAGGATAGCTGCAGGGGAAGTTGTTGGTAGACCCGAGGCTGTTGTTAAGGAGCTCATCGAGAATTCTATTGATGCAGGTTCAGGGTCAATTCAGCTAATTATACGAGATGCAGGTACAGCGCTGATACAAGTAATAGATGACGGCTCAGGGATGAATGAAGATGACGCTATACTCAGTTTCCAAAGGCATGCAACGAGTAAAATTTCAGAAGCTGATGATTTGGAACATATAACAACCCTTGGTTTCAGGGGCGAAGCGCTGGCATCAATTGCAGCGGTAGGGCAGGTTGAGCTGAAAACCAGAACAGCAGATGAAGAGCTGGGAACAATGCTTAAAAATCATGGGAATGAAATTGTAGAGCATACTAAAGTACAAACGGAAAAAGGAACATCAATTGCTGTAAGAAACCTGTTCTATAACACACCTGCCAGAAGGAATTTTCTTAAGACCAATCAAACTGAATTTAAGCACATTTACGAAACATTTGTAAGGCTGGCAATTGCAAATCATGACAGGGCATTTTCATTCATTAATGAAGATGAAGAAATATTTGACCTGCCTGCAGGTTCACTACATGACAGGCTTAGCAGGATATTTGGTAAGGAAGCAGGTGAAAATCTTTTGGAAGTTGAACACTCAAATGAAATTATTTCACTTAAAGGATTTATATCAAAACCCAGCTTTACCAAAAAAAATAAACAGGATCAAAACCTTTTTTTAAACAACAGGTATGTTATAAATAAAGCATTATCATTTGCAGTACACTCAGCATACGAAGACCTGATTGATAAGGGTGATTACCCCAATTTTTATTTATTCTTAAATCTTGACCCGGTAAAGTTTGATATAAATGTTCATCCATCAAAGCTTGAAGTGAAATTTGAAGAAGAACGCGCATTATTCAGCTTTGTGAGAAGGGGAGTTTGGAGCACACTTGAGAAGAACGACCTTATAGTAAAAGTTAAAATTCCCGAAACAGCATTAACTGATATACAGGGAAACAAACCTGTTTATACAGAGTCCGAAGGATTTCGCTTCGCTCAACATGCTACGCACAATGCTAATATTTTTCAATCATCACAATTTACAGGTAAATCAAACTCAAACACTGCATTTACTTTTAAAAAGCATGGTGATACGTCACATCAATCGACTATAATTCACGAAATGTTCGGGAAAAATACAGATGCCTCTCATCTTATTAATGATACAGTGTCCGAAATTATACAAGAAGATGTTCTGGAAGGAAAACTGTATAAAGAATCTAATACAGATAGCCTTGTAAATAAGAGCGAGATATGGCAGTTCCAGAAAAAATACATAATGTACCAGCTTGATAGCACCCTTATGATAATTGACCAGCATGCCGCACATGAGAGGATATTATATGAGCAAGCTATTGACAGGCTGAACTCGAATGCTAATTTAACACAGCAGTTGCTTATACCAATTTATATTGAGTTGAACCCGGTTGATTATGAAGTAATGAAATCAATTGAAGCGGAGCTTGGCTCACTTGGATTTGATATTGAGCTTCAAAGCAAACGAAAAGTTAAGATGAAGGGAATACCTTCAGATGTTAGAATAGGCGATGAAGGAAAGATATTACAGGAGCTGATTGACCAATTCAAGGAGTATGATATTAAGCTAAATCTTGAAAAAAGGGATAACCTTGCAAAATCATATTCGTGCAAGCATGCTATAAAAGCAGGAGACTATCTGACAGAAGGTGAAATGCTGAATTTAATTGATAAGTTGTTTTCGGTCAAGATGCCCTATGTCTGTCCACACGGCAGACCTACTATAGTAAAGCTATCTATGGATGAACTGGATAAAATGTTTTACAGGACGGGGATATAAATTAAAGTTTAACTTTATAAAATTTTCGGAAGCTCGTTAATTACTTTAT
>JAYTUN010000178.1:0-17260 GCA_043744495.1 Ignavibacteria bacterium | reverse complement strand
AAAATAATTAGTCCATAATTAACTTAATTTGATGTTTTCTTTGTGTAATTAGTGAAATTTGTGTCACATTTATTGTTAATTGAGTGTCGTGTACTAAGATTTCTTAATGAAACTTTAACAAAAAATTATAAATTTTGTAATATGACAAAAATAAAAATACTTTTCGTTTGCATTCATAATATCGCACGTAGCCAGATAGCGGAAGCATTTATAAACAGGATATATGGGGATAAATTTGTAGTTGAATCTGCCGGCTATGAACCCGGCATTTTAAACCCATTAGTGGAAAAATCATTAAAAGAAATAGGAATAGATATATAAATTAATCAGACTAATAAAGTATTTGATTATTTTAAAGAAGGCAGATTTTATTCTTATGTCATTTCAGTATGTGACAACGCAAATGCTGAACGATTCACTATCTTTCCGGGCGTGGTAAACATAATTCATTATAATTTTCCTGACCCTTCGCAATTTACCGTTTCGGCAGAGTTTCTCAGTCGGAGGTCTCTGCGTTATTGCAATTTTATCCGCAGAGTCCCAAACTAAAGTTAGGAAAGCAGGAGACTTTGTGGGGACACATCTAAATCTGGTTATCACTTTTACAGAAAAATGTTTCATTTCTTACTTGCTTTTTTCTAAATATCCCTTATATTTGCTGTTAGAATATTAAATTTCATTGAAAATCTCAACATAACAACCTAAATTTAGCCTATCGAAATTTCTACATATCGCTTTTGAACTAAAAATCCACAGTTTGCGCAAATTAAAATATTTTTTCATTCCGCTTATTCTTGGAATAGTTATGTATTCCTGTGAAAAGGATAGTATTGATATCATTGATCCTATCCTTCATTTTCCTTCTATTACAAGCAAATATTATACTCCACAGATAATTAATTCTGATACAGTTGGAATTATTGCCGGAGCTACAGTTGTATCAGAAGACCCGGTAGAAAAAGTTGAATTCAAATTCTATGATCTTGGTAATAATGTCTTAACTGTTGCCAGATTAAAGGATGATGGTGTTTATCCTGATACAACGGCAGGCGACGAAAAATATACAGGAATTTTAAATTATGTGTTTGACTGTCGCCAGGTTGGTGCGCATAAAGTTGAGTTTCTTGCAACCAATGTTTCTGGATTGACCAGTAACCCCACACAGGATAATGTTAATATTATCAGGTTCCCAAACGCACTTCCAATTGCTTCAGGAATTATTATATCTCCGGATAGTATTCAGGTCAATAATACATCATTCTTTATTTTCATGATTACTGCAATTGATCCAAATGGTTCATGCGATATAGCAAAAGTTTTTTATACTGGTTTCCGTCCAAATGGAGTTCCTTTAACTACTTCTCTTGAACTTTATGACGATGGAGGGTGTTGTATATTACCACCATTCAATGCAACCAGCGGTGATACAACAGCTAATGACAGTAAGTTTACAAGAAAATTCTTTGGTTCTACTACAGAAACAGGCTACTATAGATATTTTTTACGTGCTGTTGACCGCTCTGACGATACTAGCAATATTTTAACTGATTCCATTTATGTTTATTAAATATTCTATAATGAAAAAATTCCTGATTATAATATTATTCGTTTTTTGTAAAATAACCATTTCGCAGGTTTTACCTTCTGAATTTAAGATATCAAATGAAATTTATTCAAAACTCAAGCCTGTTCAGCATCTTAATAAAAGCAATAACCTTATAGGCAGATTTACTGCTTCGCCTGTTTCTTCACAGACAATAATCTCAAATTTCATTTCAGATATTCTGGTTGTCAGCAATCCTAATGGCGATACAGTATGGTTTGGCACAGGTAAAGGAATTTCAAGAACAACAAACCGCGGCTTATCATTTGAAAACTATCACGGAACAGAGCCATTCAAAGATGATGATGTATCAGGTATAGCTGTATATCAGAACTGGGTAGTTGTTTCAACTGCATATTCACAAAAAATTGGCGATGAATACATTCCAACAGGAACTGGTATTAAAGTATCCAATGATTATGGAAGAACTTGGTCATCTTATCCCCAGCCAATTGATGGCAGATATGATACTACAATTCAATATGGAATTAGCACTATTCATGCATTACCTGTAACAGTCGTTGAATTCAATCTTTCGTATGATATTGCAATTACAAAGAAAAATAATTCTTCTGATTCGCTCGTGTTCTGGATTACATCATGGGCTGGGGGGACAAGGAAGTCAACCGATTTTGGCGCAACCTGGCAAAGAGTAGTATTGCCGCCGGATGCATTTAATACTATTACGCCAACAGGTGGTCCATATAGCTTTGAGCTAAACCCACGTGACCCCCCGCTTGGAAACAATAACCACAAAGCATTTTCGGTAACTTCCGAAAATGATTCTACTATATTTGTAGGCACTGCAAACGGTATAAACAGGTCAAGTAATTGGGGCGTTAGCTGGAAGAAGTATAATTACGATAGCACCGGAACAGGTACTGGAGTTTCAGGTGATTTTGTAGTTGGGCTTGCTGTTCAAAAATACGGAAGTCAGAGCATTGTTTGGGCTTCAACAAATGTAACCAAACCAGGTGAGTTTTCTGCCTATAGTTATTCTTCAAATGGGGGAAACACGTGGGGCAATACTTTAGATGGCGCTTTTACTCATAATGTCGGATTTAAAGATTCCATAGTATATGCTGCAACTGATGCAGGTGTTTGGAGAAGCTATTTTACTCCCCCAAATTTTAGCTGGTCAAGACCTTCAATAATTTATGATGAAACTATCCGCGACCAGATAAGAACAGACCTCTTCTATGCTGTTGATTCGCAGGGTGATTCAGTCTGGGTCGGCTCAGGTGATGGACTGGCAAGAACATCTGATTCTTTAACAAGTCCTTGGGTTGGCAAATGGAAAATATTCCGCGCTTACCGGAATATTAACGCTACTAATGAATCTTATGCCGCGCCAAATCCGTTTTCACCGGCTTACGAAGTATGCAGGATTTATTTTAAAACGGGTAAAGTGTCGTCAAGTGTTACTATTAAAATATTTGATTTTGCAATGTTTCCTATTCGGACAGTTATACAGAATGCACAGAGAAACACCCCTGATGTAATATGGGCAACATGGGATGGCAAACGCGATGATGGCACGCAAGTATCAAACGGTGTTTACTTTTACCGCATTCAGCTTGATAAAGATGAAACTGTCTGGGGAAAGATACTTGTACTTCAATAATTAACTAATTTTATGAGATACCAGAAATTTATTTTTCTGTTTGTTTTGTTCATAACATTATTCAACTTTAATTGTTCCAAAGGTAAAGGAACAAGCGAGTATAATACAGTTATTGAGTATGAAAAAGGGAAAGTTCTGAATTATCCTGATTTTAATCTTGAGTTTATTGAAGAAAGAACAGAAAAAAAAGATTTGCCTAACTCAGGCTCGCTAACATACAGGTTTTTCGATTTTAAAATATCTAATGAAAAAGAATCTAAAATAATTAACTGGAACTATGGTATAGGTGATATAGCCCCAATTGATTTTGAATTTGATGGAAATAAATACCAGATTGAAATGTCTTATACAGCAGTTTTGCAGCAAAGACTTAAATTAAATCAAATTGTCATAGTAAAGAAATAATACATGATGAAATATCTTAAAATAATAATATTTTCTGCGGTACTTTGCATTCAGTCGTATGCGCAGCTTGGTGGTTTGCCAGGAGCATTTACGCGAATGGGTTTCAATGCACGCGGCACATCCATGGGTAATGCTATGTCTTCTGTTACAAAAGGAGACCTAAATGGTTTCTATAATCCGGCGCTTTCATCATTTCAGAATGAACATCTTATTAACCTAAGCTATTCATTTCTTTCATTGGATAGGAGCCTGAACTTTGTAAGCTATACAAAAAACTTTAAAATACCTAATCAATCTGAAGGCGGAGCGGGCATTACATTTTCGTGGATAAACTCAGGTGTAGGCAAAATTGATGGCAGAGATCTTGACGGATTTTCTATTGGGGAGCTTTCTACCAGCGAAAACCAGTTCCTTTTTGCTCCTTCAATAATGGTCTCAAATAAATTATCTTTTGGTGTAGGGTTTAAACTGAATTTATCCAGGCTATATGAAGGTGTCTCAGCTACTTCGTTCGGGTTTGATCTTGGCGGTTTATATAAAGTGAACGATAAAATTAATGTTGGTGTTACAGTTAAGGATATTAATTCGAAGTATGAGTGGAATACAAACGATCTGTATGGCAGTACAAACGGTAAACAGACTAAAGAGAAATTCCCAAGGCTGTACACATTAGGTATTTCATATTTACTGCCTAAAAATTTCGGTGTGGTATCGCTTGATTATCAGACAAGCAATAAAAGATCTAATATTATACGTGTTGGCATAGAAATTAACCCGGTTAAAGATATTAACTTCCGGGCAGGATTGGATAGGTTTGATTATAGTGCTGAAGATAAATTCGCCGGTTCAAGACCGGCTTTTGGTATAGGTTACCAGAAATCATTTAAAAGCTATATAATTGGAATTGATTATTCATTTGTATTAGAGCCATTTACGCATAATCCGTTTCAAACTATTACGGCTGTTTTTAAACTAAAATAATACTTATTTTTGTAAATCATTTTTAACTATTAAAATATTTGTTGAAATTAATATCAAAATATATTCTGCTCTTGTTTTTTGTTATCACAGCAGCTAAGGCACAGAATGACGGTGCAGGAAACACAGGGCTTGCCTTTTTAAAGCTTGGAGTTACTTCAAGAGCTATTAGTATGGGTGAATCCGTTGTTTCAAATACCAACGATGCTTCTGCAACTCACTACAACCCGGCAGCTTTATTTAACGGCTCAAAGGTTAATATGGTGTTTATGCACAATGCGCAGATACTGGGTGTTCGGACAGAATTTCTTGCGGGAAAAATTGTATTCAGCAAGTTAGCGCTTGGATTCAGCCTGAACAATACTTCGGTTGATAAAATTCAGGTTAGAGAGATACCTGGCGAAAGTTTGGGAGAATTTAATGCGCAGAATTTAGCATTCGGACTTTCAATGGGATATAAAATAAACGATAACCTACAGGTTGGTTTAACTGGCAAATTCCTTTTTGAAAAAATATATGTTGATAATGCAAGCGGTATAGCTTTGGACCTAGGCGGTTTATATAAAAAAGATAGATTATCACTTGGTATTGCCATTTCAAATCTTGGCTCTATGAGCGAGCTCAAAAGCCAGGCAACTAAACTTCCTTCATCTATAAGGGCGGGTGGTTCGTATGGAATTGTTCTTACCGGTATTAGCTCCATGCTTAATATTGCAGTTGATGGTTATAAAGTATTTGATGGCGGAAAGTTCCATGCTAATACAGGAGCTGAGCTTCTATACAAAGATTTTCTTGCTCTGAGAGTCGGTTACCAGTCAGGCTACGAAAATAAATCAATAACAACTGGAATTGGTTTAAAGTATAAAGCATTCGCACTTGATTATGCCTTTGTTCCATACAAATATTCACTCGGCTCTAGTCACACTATTACTCTTGGTACAAATTTCTGATACGAAAATTTTTGATATTTGTTAATAAGTCTGAGGCGGGGAATGGAAGTAGTACATTACGAAAAAAAATATCTGGATAAATGGGAAGATCTCTGCGCTTCATCTTCCAACGGTACAATATTTCACACAAGAAAATTCCTCTCTTACCACTCGCCTGATAAATTCAAAGATAACTCTCTTCTTTTTTTTGAGGATAAAAAGCTTATAGCTGTTCTTCCTGCCGCTGATATTAAGTGTGAGGGCATTAAAACATTATGGTCGCATATTGGCGCTAGCTTCGGCGGCTTTGTTCATAATGAAAGCTTAAGCATTAAACAGTCGTTTGACCTTACTCAAAATCTCATCGATTATTCAGTACAGGAAAAATTTGAAAAAATTGTTGTTACAAATGTTCCTGTAGTTTACCAGAGGAGATATAACCAATACCTAGATTTTGCATTCATAAAGAATGGCTTTAATTATCTTAAACGCGAAGTTACAAGTGTTATTACTCTGGATGTTGATGAAGATAATGTGATGAAGCTTATTAAACCTGAATCACGCACATCTGTCAGGAAATCAGAGAAAATGGGTGTTGTTATTAAAAAGTCAAACGATTTTGAAGAATATTACGATATATTAAAAAGTAACCTTGCAATGCGTCATAACGTTCAGCCTGCTCATACCCCGGAAGAATTGTATATGCTAAAAGAATTATTTCCTCAGAAGATACAGCTCTTCGGCGCATACCTCAAAAATAAAATGATAGCAGGTGTAATTAATTTTTACTGCAACGATAAAGTTGTACTGGTTTTCTACATCAGTCATAACCAGGAATTTCAGCAGTACCGCGCAGTCAACCTGTTGTTCTATACAATAATGAAGGATGCCATCAGCAGGGGACTTGAATTTCTTGATTTCGGACTATTTACTGTTAATATGGAGCCCAATTGGGGGCTTGGTAAATTTAAAGAAAGCTTTGGCGCACGCGGTATTTTAAGAAATACATTTTATTTGGATATTAAGTATTAACCTGAATTTTATTTATTACAATAAATTGATAACAAAAAATAAGGTCTATTTTATTGTTTTCTTTACGGCTTTAATACTTGGATACTTCCAGTTAGTAAGAACCGATGCCCCGAGTTATGAGCTTAAGCTAACCCGCCACACTAATATAATTAATAATACAATTGAGTATCCCTATAAATACAGGCTTCTTAATCCGTATATAACCCAGGTATGGTTTTCTTCAATAAAATTAGTAATTCCCGAAAAACCAGCATTCCTTGCTGCATATTTTCTTCAGAATGTAATCGTTTTTTCCTTTATGCTGTTTTGCTTAATGAAATTCTTCCGCCTCTGGTTTGATGTTACCGGAGCCATTGTGTCATTGCTATTGTTTGCAGTACTTGTACCTGTTTCACTAACCGGGTATGATGTGCTTGGTGATATGACTACTGCCGGAATTATGGCTCTTGGTTTTTATTTCATTAACACAGGCAAAGAAAAATTTTTATACCCGCTCATTTTCATTGCAGCTTTTAATGAACTTCAGTTGATATTGTTAATTCCATTTTACTTCTTCTCTAAGATTTCAAATATCAAAAATAAAAGTGTATGGATAAACAGTGTTATGCTTACCGTTACTTTTGTTACTGCGTATGGATTGATATACCTAATACGCGGCGGCTCTGCCGGCAGCGGTGAGGTAAACTGGTATTTCACCAAAGATGCTGCATTTAATATTGCTCATAAGGATTGGATGGCATTATGGTTTTTAATGATAGCCCCTCTGCTCTATTTCGTATTCAAAGGATTTAAAACTAAGCCTGAATTCCTCAGAAACAGCGCTATTATAATAATACCTTTATTTTACTTTGCGGCATTTTTCTTTATTGCAAGGCTTCGTGAAATTGATAAAGCATTAACAATATTTACAATACTTATCCCGCTTGCATTATATACAATTCTTCCAAAGCATATAAAGCAAAAAAATATTATGAACGATAACAACTGATGTGCGGAATTTCAGGAATATTTAATTTTGATGGCTCACCGGTTGATACAGCTAAGCTGCGTGAAATGAACCGCATAATACATCACCGCGGTCCCGATGGCAACGGTGTGTTTGTAGAAGGTAATGTTGGTATTGGCAGTACACGGTTGGCTATTATTGACCTGCGTGAAATTGCAAATATGCCGTTATATGATACTGAAAACCGCTATGTAATTGTTTTCAATGGAGAGATATTCAATTATATTGAGCTCAGAAATGAACTCCTGCAAAAAGGATATAAGTTTAATACTGATTCTGATACAGAGGTCATTTTAAACGCCTATAAGGTGTGGGGAGAAGACTGCAATCACAAACTAAACGGTATGTGGGCTTTTGCAATTTGGGATAAGAAGGATAAAACTTTTTTCTGCTCTCGCGATAGGTACGGTATTAAACCTCTTTATTTTTACAAGGATGAAAATAGGCTTATTTTTGGTTCTGAAATTAAACAGATATTAAGCTGTGGAGTCGATAAAACTGTTAATGATGAAACAATTTACGATTACCTCGTCTTCAATTTTATAGACCATACCGAGAATACCTTCTTTAAGAACATCACAAAAGTTCAGGCAGGGCATATGTTCACTATTAAAGATAACAGCTTTACGCTTTCAAGATGGTATGACCTTCCTGAGAATGGTTATATGGAAAATACTAAGAATTTATACAGCGATTTTTATGATCTTCTTTATGATTCCATCCGGTTAAGGCTCAGAAGTGATGTTGAAGTTGGAAGCTGCTTAAGCGGGGGACTTGATTCCTCAGCAATTGTCTGCATTATGCATGAAATACTGCATAACGAAGGTAAGCCTGAAATGCAGAAAACATATACTGCTTGTTACGATGACCCATTGATTGATGAAAGACCTTTTGTTGAGGAAGTAATTAAGCAGACTAACTCAACTAAGTATTATCTATTTCCTGATGTAAACGGATTCAGAAATGATATTGATAAAATGACTTACCATCAGGATGAGCCTTATACCGGATCAACTGTTTTCGCTCAATGGAGCGTCTTCAAAAAAATTCATGAAACCGGAATTAAAGTTGTGGTTGACGGGCAGGGAAGTGATGAAATACTGCTTGGATATTTTTCCTTTTTTCCCTTCCATTTAAAACGAAATTTACTGAACCCTATTAAGTTTATATCTGAATTTCTGGGAGGAGTAAATACATCAAATCTTGGCTATAACAAATTTATTCAGAATCTAATATACTTCAATACCGGTTCTATCCGCTACCGCCATGTTTTAAAGAACAGCAGTGCATTTGTTAACCCGGAATTTGTATCTGTGCATTATAGACGGGACATATTCAATCAAATGATCGCTGCCACAAGCCTTGAATCGAACCGCCTATCCAATTTATGGAATATATCAATTCCATCACTCCTTAGGTATGAAGACCGCAATTCAATGGCTTTTTCTGTTGAAGCAAGGATACCATTTCTTGATCACAGGCTTGTTGAATATATATTTTCTATCCCATTGGATAAGCTTATACATAAAGGGTGGACAAAGCATGTTTTGCGTGAATCTTTAAAAGGAAAAATTCCCGAAGATATCAGGATGCGAAAAGGCAAGCTCGCTTTTTCAGTGCCGCAAAAGAAATGGCTAATGGAAATTTCAGGTTACTTGAAGGAAACATTCACAGACGAATTCCGCTCCGGCAGATTTGTTGATCAGAATAAAATTCTTGGCTTAATTAACAGCGGCAATTATAACGATAAATTACTTTACCGCGCTTTTGCCCTTGAAAAGTGGATGAAAGTGTTTAACCTGCAATAGTATTTACTAAATTTAAGTTAACAATCCATTGATGTAAATCTGTTTTTGGATTGCATCAACTGTGTTGATGCATACACTGACGCAGTCAGTGCACTCCAAGAGAAACTATTTTTATACCGCCAAGTAGAATTTTATTGCTTCTTAAGTCAGGAAATTTTAATGATAAAGTTCTTTACCGCGCTTTTGCTCTGGAAAAATGGATGAAAGTGTTTGATTTGTATTAATAACTGTTTTTATTCGTTTTATCTGTTTCCCTCATTAGTTATATTTAATAATAAGAAATAAACAAAATTATTGAATAATCCATCAGTCCTCCACATAGCACCCGAAAATACAGCAGGCGTTCCATACAATGTTATGAAAATGAAGAGTATGTTTGGCATGCCTTCAAGGCTGCTTACTTTATATAAAATTCCATTCGATTTCCCCGAAGATGTTTGCCTGAACCTACCACTTCCGCGAAGCAAAGTTGCCATGAAATGGCGTGAGTTCAAGCAATCCAATCTTCAAAACAATATTGAAAAAGAACAGGTTGATAAATGGAGACACCTGCCATATTTTGAAACCAGAAATCCTGCTGAAAAAGCATATATGAAGCTTCGTGAAAGAAGGAATAAGCCAAAATTCCTAAAAGCCCTTGATGAGATAAATGCTGATGCTTTTGATGTTATTCATTTTGATGGAGGGATAGATTTCTTTGGCGACTCACATCTTGCAAAAGCTTTTAAAATGAAGGGTAAAAAAATTGTTAACTGTTATTTCGGCGATGACCTTAGAACCCGCGGTATAGTAAGAGATATGGATGAATTAAGCGACCTTAATCTGACGTTTGAGTATGACCATACTTTAAGACACCCGGATATCAATTTCCTTTTTTTCCCGTTTGATAATTCTTTGATCAATTATATTAATGATGAAACTTATAATAATGGATTTAAAGAAAAGATAAGGATAATACACTCGCCAACTCAGCGAATTATTAAAGGCAGTCCGGAAATAATAACTGCTATTGATGAAGTTAAAAAGAGCAGAGATATAGAATTTATGCTGATTGAAAATACTCCCCGTGAGGAAGTATTGAAGATTAAGCAAACATGCCATATTGCCATTGACCAGATCGGCAACAGGGGAGGCACAGGCTATGGCATAAATTCTCTTGAAACGCTATCAATGGGCTTGCCTACTATTACTGATATGAATTGCGGGATGGAAAGTTGGCTTCCTGAAAATCCTTTTATTGTTGCTGATAAAGATAACCTTGCTGAAAAATTAATTGAGCTTATTGATAATGAAACATATAGAAATTCAAAGCGTGCCGCTTCAAGATCGTGGGTTGATAAATACCATTCATACAACTCAGTATTTGCGAAATTATTAGAATATTATCATAAAGCGGGAATACTATGACCCCTTTTGCGAGGAACGAAGTGAACTGCTTGTGGCAGTAAGGCGAAGCGGGTACCCTCTGGGTCATCTCATAAATAAGGAAGCAATCTCATAATATATATATATTATCATTGCCATCACAAATTAAAAAAATATTCTCAGATACAATAATATACACAATAGGCAGTGTATTCAACCGCTTTTTGCCATTTTTATTGCTGCCAATCTATACTCAATACTTCCCGCCGGCAGAATATGGAATATTCTCACTTGTTTACTCTTTCTGGTTCTTTGTCTCTGTATTCTATTTGTATGGAATGGAAACTGCTTTCCAAAAGCTTTTCCTTGAAGCGCCTGATGATAAGAGCAAAAAGAAAATATACAGCTCAACTTTAATTCTGATATTCTCTACCTCACTCGTCTTCAGTGTAATTCTGTATTTTCTGTCGGATTCAATCGCATCAAAAATTACCGGTACTGCTTCTAATGGTTATTTAATAAAGCTCCTTTCATTCATATTAATTGCAGATTCACTGTACCGCTTCCCGATGATACTTATCAACAACCTCCAGCGTTCTAAGCTGTATTCATTCCTAAATTCCATTGCCGTGGTGCTGAATGTTGCTGTTAATGTTATTCTGATAGTATTCTATAAAATGGGTATTGAAGCAATATTCTATTCATACCTTGTTTCATATACATTTCTGTTTATTCTTTCTCTGTTTAGTTCACTCAAATACTTTGAGCTGAATATCAATAAAGAAACTGTTTTATCATTATTAAAAAATGCTCACCTGTTTTTATATTATGGTATTTTTTTAATTTCAATTGATCTTATTGATAGATTTATACTTGAATATTTCAAAGGCTCTGCTGAAGTTGGTATTTATTCAGCAAGCTATAGAATTGGCATTGTGATGAATCTGGTTATCACAGGATTCAAAGTCGCGTGGACTCCATTTTTCATGAACCTCAAAGGTGAAGAGGGCAATAAAGAAATTTTTTCAAAGGTATTTACCTATTTCTGTTATGGAGGGTTGATAGTGTTTTTACTTTTCTCACTCCTTGCAGATGATCTTGTTAAAATTAACATTGAAGGATATACATTACTGAATGAAAAATACTGGGGCGGACTTGTAATTATTCCATACATTTTAATTGCATACTTATTCTCCGGTCTGTATTTAAACCTTAATGTTGCTGCATTTTTCCAGAACAAAATAAAATACCTCATAATATCATCTGCAGCAGGATGTGCAAGTAATATTGCTTTGAACTTCATTCTAATACCCCAATATTCAATAATAGGCGCTGCAATTGCAACAATGCTATCATATATGATAATGTTCGTAGTATTATATTATTTTTCACAAAAAATATACAGAATTGAGTATGAATGGGGATCAATTTTTAAAGCTGCCATTATTACTTTGTTGCTTTTTATTATTAATATTTATATACCTCATTTTATAAAAATTAGCTATATTTATATAGTTTTTGTTGAAATTTTCAGCGTTTTATTACTTTTCTACGTTCTTTTAGGTTCCAGGAGCTTGTCATTGGTTAAATCCTTAATTGTTAAAAAATAGTTAAAGTAGCACTTTAGGTGATTTACCTCTTGACAACGTTAAATAATATAATTATATTTGAAGAGCTTCTCCATTACTTTAAGAGTATTGCTGTATTGGAGAGGTGCAAGAGTGGTTGAATCGGACGGTCTCGAAAACCGTTGTAGCGGTAACGCTACCGTGGGTTCGAATCCCACCCTCTCCGCTGAATTAAAATCATAATGGTGAAGTTCTCAAATTTTAATTATATCTATATGAAACCAAAAATAATTCTATGCACAGCTATCTCTTTCATTTTTATTCTATTTTCAAATTTTAATATAAAAGCTCAGGACGACATGGACTTTGAAGAGTTTATGGGCATGATGTCTGAAACAATGACAGACTCTCAGCTTGATGAGCTGAGCTTTAAGCTGCCATGGAATATTAAAGTGGTAGGCTACGGGTATGGTGATTTTTCAGGTGACGGGAAAGATGATATAGTCCTTTCTGTTGTTGATAAGGATAAAACACCAAATAAGTCTGTTGATGTATATTTCTTTGAAAATATAGATAACACTTCTTACAAAAAGATCAAAAAGAAAAATTATAAATGGTATGAAATTCCGCTTGAGGTTGCTTTCCTGATGAAGGAAGGAAAGTGCTATGTTACAAGCAGGGATGATAACAACTGGTATTTTGCAGGATATGAAATTAATGATGAAAAGCTTGTTGCAAAAGATGTAGAGAAGTTCCCGATTGAATTTGAAAATGCAGGCAATTAATATTCTTTCCCCACTTAAAGCCTGCTTTCACGTCGCCCCGGTTATTTGACCGGGTTTTTTTTTAACCTGAGCGTAATGAGTAACCTGCCTTTGCAATAAAAATCTATGGAATAAATTTAGATTTAATCAAAATTGATTAATGAATACAATAGCCGGAAAATAACTAAACCAATATTGTAATTTTACACCAATTCTTTAAAAGCTTCAGTATAGTATCGTAATGTATCCGGACATAAGTCGTATCCATTTGGCCAATATATTCCTCTGCCATTATCACAAATCAAAACCTGCTTAAAGTAGTTATTATCCAGAAGGTTTTCTGATATTGTTCCATTTATTATGAATTTTTTTACATCAACAACTTTATCAGTATTATCATCAAAAAATAAATGAAGTAAATAATTATCCAGAACTTCAATTTTGGTTATTTTTATCATAAATTTTTAATATTTATTTTAATGGATCTATTTTCAAAAGGGTCTCAGGAATCTGTGACCTTTTCCAATCATTCAATTATTCATTTTTGTGAATTGATGCCCATTCAGTAACCATTTGTTTTGCCCTCCCTGGTAACTCCACTTTTATGATTTCCAAAGTATTGATATCAATTAATGCTTCGAAATCCTGATACTCTGCATGAAAATGAGCAGGTGAGTGGTCATGGAAAAACATTTTTATAATTATTCCGTAAAATCTGCAAATTTCTGGCATGAAGCAAATATAGTAATTCTTTTTAATTATTGCTATTAATTTGAGATATGATAAAAATTTTCGTTTTTTTTGAATTTTATACCTATAATTAATATTAATATATAATTAAATTTGTATTATGATAGAAAGATATAGCCTCCCAAAAATAGCAAATATATGGTCAGAAGAAAACAAATTCTCTATCTGGCTGAAAATTGAAATATTTGCTTCTGAAGCAAATAACAAGCTCGGAATTGTACCAACATCTGCGCTTAAGAATATCAAATCAAAGGCAAGGTTTGATGTAAAAAAGATAAATGAAATTGAAGAAGTAGTTAAGCATGATGTAATTGCATTCTTAACCAATGTCGGCAGCTATGTTGGGCGTGATTCACGCTTCATTCATTACGGAATGACAAGCTCAGATGTTCTTGATACCGCTCTTTCAGTCCAGATGAAAGAAGCAGGGGAGCTTATCTTAAAACAGCTTATAGTATTAAAAGCTTCACTTGCAAAGAAGGCTAAGAAATATAAATACCTGCCAATGGTCGGCAGAACTCATGGCGTACATGCCGAGGCAATTACACTTGGACTCAAGTTTGCTATATGGTATGACGAAGTTAACCGTGATATTGAACGGATTAAGACTGCAATTAAAACGGTCTCAGTCGGTAAAATATCCGGTGCTGTAGGTACGTATGAACATTTAAGTCCATATGTTGAGCGTTACGTATGCAAAAAGCTTGGGCTAAAACCAGCTAAGGCTGCAACGCAGATAATACAGCGTGATATCCACGCTGAATATTTATGTACTCTGGCAATTATTGCCTGCTCGCTCGAAAAATTCGCGACTGAAATTCGCCACCAGCAAAAAACTGAAATACTTGAGCTTGAAGAACCATTCACCAAAGGACAAAAAGGCTCTTCAGCCATGCCGCATAAGAAGAATCCGGTTATATGTGAGCGTATTGCCGGACTTGCACGCATCATCCGCGGAAATTCAATTGCTGCAATGGAAAATGTTAATCTCTGGCATGAGCGCGATATATCGCATTCATCAGTTGAGAGAATGATACTTCCGGACAGCACAATGCTGCTGTATTACATGATGGTAAAAATGATAGAAGTGATTGATGGACTTGTTGTAAATAAAAATAATATTGCTAAGAATCTTAACCTTACACATGGACTCATTTACTCACAGCGCGCATTGTTAAAGCTTGTTGAAGCCGGTCTAACCCGCGAGCAGGCTTATAAAGTCGTGCAGGATAATGCAATGCGGTCATGGAAAACCGGTGAGCAGTTCAGGGATTTACTCGAATCTGACCCAATCATTTCCTCAAAAGTAAATTCTGCCCAAATTAATGATATCTTTGACCCTAAAAAAATTATGAAAAACGTTGATTATATCTTCAAAAAAACGAGTATAGAATAATTAGGCTTGACTTATCCATAATTTACTTTTAGATTAACCTAAACTGTTTTGAGGTTTAAGTGAAAAAAATACAAATTCCTCTTATTTCTCCTTACCAACTGAGCATTTTATTATTAGTCGTTTTGCGGGTAATTTTGTATTGAGCAAATTTGTTTATTTAATAGAATAACCAAAAGGAGCGAAATAAAATGTTGAACGAAGTGAAATCCCGATTTACATCGGGAAAAAAAATATTTATAACTGTCTTTGTTTTTATTGTTCACTATTCATTACTCATTACTCATTGCCACGCCCAATGGCAGCCAGATGTTCGGCTCACCAATGACCCTGCCGTTTCATATTTATCTGAAGGTGCCAGGTGTATTGCATCAAGCGGGAATGATGTACATGTTGTATGGCGAGAAAATCGTGACGGGAACAATGAAATATACTACAAACGCTCAGCAGACGGAGGTGTAAGCTGGGGAATAGATACACGACTGACGAATAATGCTTCTACTTCATTCAACCCTTCTGTAGCGGTATCAGGTTCAGTTGTCCACGTGGTATGGTTTGACCTTCGTGACGGGAGCTGGGAGATTTACTACAAACGCTCGACAGACGCAGGTGTGAACTGGTGCGCTGATACACGGCTAACGAATGCCCCCGCTAATTCATGGGATCCTTCCGTTTCAGTATCCGGACAAGTTGTGCATGTTGTATGGCGGGACTTTCGTGACGGAAACGATGATATATACTACAAACGTTCCACTGACTCAGGTGTGAACTGGGGCATTGATACACGGCTGACTAATAACCCTGCTGATTCAAGGTATCCTTCCGTTGCTGTCTCAGGTTCAGTTGTTAATGTGGTATGGTATGACACCCGTGATGGAAACTCTGAGATATACTACAAGCGCTCCACTGACTCAGGTGTGAACTGGGGTGCTGATACACAGTTGACTGTTAACGTTGCTTATTCGGGCTACCCTTCTGTTTCAGTATCCGGCCAAGTTGTGCATGTTGTGTGGTTTGACGCTCGTGACGGGAACAATGGGATATACTACAAGCGTTCCACTGACTCAGGTGTGACCTGGGGAGCAGATACACGGCTGACTGAGAACACTGCTGGTTCATGGATTCCTTCTGTTGCTGTTTCAGGTTCAGTTGTCCATGTTGTTTGGATTGACACTCGCGATGGGTGGGAGCAGTTTGAGATATACTCCAAGCGTTCAACCGATGGCGGTACAAGCTGGGAAGTAGATACACGACTGACTGTTAACTCCGCTAATTCAGAGTATCCTTCTGTATCAGTATCCGGCTCGGTTGTGCATGTCGTATGGTGTGACTTTCGTGGTGGAAACTATGAGATATATTACAAGCGTGACCCCACGGGTAATCCGATTGGCATTATAAACATAAGTTCGGAAATATCAAATCAATTTTCACTTTCGCAAAATTATCCTAATCCTTTTAACCCAAGCACGAAGATACAATTTGCATTGCCAAAGAGTTCATTTGCAAAGCTCGTTGTCTTAGATGCTATCGGACGTGAAGTCTCAACCCTTGTAAATGAAGAACTCAACCCCGGAACGTATGAGGTTGATTTTGACGGAACAAGTCTTTCAAGCGGAATTTATTATTATAAACTCACAGCAGGAGATTATGTTGAAAGTAAAAAAATGTTGATGACAAAATAATCCCGAGCACTCGGGATTATTTTATCTGGGGTACCCTCTGGGTCAATCCCGATCAATCGGGGATATTAGTTAATAGAAGATTTAGGGAAGCGAAATCCCGCTGCCTGCTGCACGCAGGCTGAAAGCGGGATGGTTTTGATAAAGTAATAATTTCCCCCGTTGTTGGTGTTGCCTGCCCGGCTTTGACGTGGTCACCAACAACTCAGTATAATATAATTTGTAAGTATTACCATATTTCCCCCGTTGTTGGTGTTGTCACCAACAACTCATTATAATATAATTTGTAAGTATTACCATATTTCATAAATACTTCCCTTTTCCTTGAATTTCTCCCATTTTTTCACTAAATTAGT
>JAYTUN010000177.1:0-4418 GCA_043744495.1 Ignavibacteria bacterium | reverse complement strand
ATTTTTTGCTAATATCTGTAATAACATATCCAATATACTCATTGGTTTTTAAGTACTGCCCAATGATATTAATATTATTCTGCGCAAATACAAGGTTTATCTTAGCAAGTATGCCGGGCATGTTATGGTGAATGTGGATTAGCCGGTGCGCATTTTCAAATGAAGGAAGCTGTATATTTGGAAAATTAACACTGTAATAAGAATTACCACTGTTCACAAAATCAATAATTTTTCGCGGTACAAAATTTGCAATATCTTTCTGGGCTTCATCAGTCGAGCCGCCTATATGCGGAGTTAAAATAACGTTAGGCAGGTTCTGCAAGCCTGATACAAACTTTTCATCATTACTTTCCGGCTCATGCGGAAATACATCAATTGACGCCCCTTTAATTTTACCTGAATTAATATATTTTGTCAATGCTTCAATATCAACAACGAATCCCCTGCTTAAATTTAAGAATATTACTCCTTCTTTCATCTGTCGGAATTCTTTTTCACCTATCAGATTATGGTTTTGCTCACAGCCATCAACATGTATAGAAATAATATCAGCTTTTTTGAGCAGCTCTTTGAGCGAATGACATTTTCTTGCATTCCCCAGCGCAAGCTTTTCAAGGGTATCATAATAATAAACTTCCATACCCATATCTTCGGCAAGAACGGAAAGCTGCGAGCCAATTTTGCCGTAGCCAATGATACCAAGTTTTTTGCCACGTACTTCAAAGCTGTTCTTTGATGATTTATCCCAAATTCCTTTATGCAAGTTAACACTTTTATCAAATATTCCCCTGAGCAGCAGGATTATTTCTCCTACAACAAGCTCTACAACGCTGCGTGTATTGCTGAAAGGAGCGTTGAATGCAATAATTCCCCTGCTTAAGCAAACGTTAAGGTCAATTTGGTTAGTGCCTATGCAAAATGCTCCAACTGCCAGAAGTTTTTTGGCTTTAGCAATGACATTTTCTGACACAACTGTTTTAGAGCGGATACAGAGAATTGAAACATCCTTAATTTTTTCGGCAAGTTCGGCTTCGCCAAGGCTTTTTGAAATAGAATCAACACTGTAGCCTTCGCTCTTAAAAAACCGGGCTGCATCTTTATGAATATTTTCAAGCAGAAGTACTTTTATTCTGTTCTTTGGATATGATATTGTCATTGGTAAATTTGATATATATAAAAATTCATCAAAACTCGGTGTAATATGGTCAGCCTTTTTTATAACACCAAGCCTCTCAATATTTTCTGTGAACGCATAGAACTTGCTGATAATGCCTGAGAGCTTTAATTCATAATCGGTGTTTCCATCGCCAATTGCAACAAGCTCGCCATTTAATTTTAATGCTTTAAGCTGCTTAACTTTTCCGCTTGTCAGAGCCAGCAGATTGGTTTTATCGAAACCGGTAATACTACCCTTTTTATCAAATGTAAACGTATTGGCGTAAACATTCTTATCAGGAATACCAAATTTTCTCACAACGGGAAGAATATATTCCTTAAATCCACCCGATAAAATTATTATACTATCAGCATATTTTTTAAAGAAGGAAATATTACCTGTAATTGATCTTGATACCTGCTTATTCAATTTTTTAACCAGCTGCTCAATATGTGTCCGGTTAGCCCTCAGCATTCCAATTCGCTTTGCAAGTGATACTGGGAATGTGATACTGCCGTTCATTGCATCATTTGTTAATCGCTTAAAAGCATTGCATACTATATGTTTATCGGGATCTTTGTTTAATGCAATTTCTGCAAGCAGATCAAGCGCTTCAACTTTAATGAATGTGCTGTCAAAATCAATTATGTAATATTTATTGGTTTTCATAAATAAAAAATGACCAATTTATCAGATTGGCCATTTAATATTAAACTTCAATAATTTTTATATGTTAATAATATCATTATACACTACGAATGCCATAAAAGCCATTAGAATAATAAACCCCACATTCTGCACAACAATCTGTATCTTATGTGAAACAGGCTTCCTAAAAATTCCCTCATACACCAGGAATACAAAATGTCCGCCATCAAGCGCAGGAAATGGAAGAATATTTATTATAGCAAGTGTGATAGAAAGCATAGCCATAAAACCGAGGAAGGAAAGGAAGCCGCCTTCGGCTGACTGTCCGGCAAACTGTGCAATTTTAACGGGACCGCCTACTGCCTTAGAAAATGCAATATCGCCCTTAATTATTTTCCAAATCGATTTTACAAACAGCACAACACCGTAGCGCCAAAGATCACTTGCTCCCTGCGGTATCGCGGTTAAAACATTATATTTAAAAACTTTTATAGTTCCTGTATATTTACCAATTCCAATACCTATTGTGCTATCTGCATCAGGCTTAACAACACCTGTCATTTGTGTGCCGCCGCGTGACCACTTAATATTAATATCTTTACCAGCATTGGATTTAATAACATCAACAAACTGCTGTGAGTGTCCTATCAAATTTCCGTTTGCTTCGGTAATAATATCACCATTCTGCAAGCCAACATTTTTTGCAGGACGGTTATCGGCAACCTGCTGAATAACAGGCTCCATACCAACAGGATAAATTCCAAGTGTGCGCTCGCTCTGATCTCTCAGGTCATCTTTAGAAATAAAAATATCCTTTACAGTACCTGCGGAGTTAACTTTTAAGGTAATATCTTCGCCCATACCTTCTATAAAGATATTCCCTCTTACTTCATCCCAATATTCTATAGGATTGTTATTGACAGCAAGTATTTTATCACCCTGCTTAATTCCGAATTTAACTGCAAGTGAACCGGGGGAAATGTAGCCAATTGTATTGGTTTCCATTTTCTGTTTGCCCTGAACAAGGTTGATAGTATAAAAAATTGCAAATGCAAGCAGTGTGTTCATAATAACGCCAGCAGTGATAACGAACATTCTCTGCCAAACGGGTTTTGAACGGAATTCCCACGGCTCGGGCGGCTGGCTAACGAAATCTTTATCCATACTTTCATCAATCATACCGGCTACTTTAACATATCCGCCTAAAGGGAATACGCCAATACCATACTCGGTATCTCCTTTAACAAACTTGAATATCTTCAGATTGAAGAAATCAAAAAAGAGGTAAAACTTATCTACTCTCATTTTACACAGCTTGGCTGCGGCAAAATGCCCGAACTCGTGAACAAAAACAAGTATGATGATAACTATAAGAAAATACAGAATTGTGATTACTACATCCATGTTATTTTTTCTATCTCCTTTTGCAATTCAGTGTATTAAACTATGCTGAATATCAACTAAGTCTAATTTCATTGAAATATTACTATATTAAAAATCTAAATTTATCTTTTTTACTTAAAAAATTATGCATGTTCTAATAAAGCTTCCTGAACATACTTTCTTGACCAGTTATCTATATCAATTATATTACTTAAATCCGGTGAAATATGATTTTCATGTTTATCCATTGCTCCTTTAATTAAAGCCGGAATATCAGTAAATCTAATTTTTCCCTTCAGGAAGAGATCAACTGCTGCTTCATTTGCGCCATTTAGGACAACAGGATATGAACCTCCTGCTTTTATTACATCATAAGTTAATTTAAGGCACTCAAATTTTTCAAAATCAGGCTTATCAAACGTTAGATTTTTAAGTGACTTAAAATCAATTCGCGGGAAGTCTGAAGCTACCCTTGAAGGATAAGTTAAAGCATACTGTATTGGCACCTTCATATCAGGCACACCCAATTGAGCTTTAACGGAACCATCGGAAAACTCCACCATCGAGTGGATAATTGACTGCGGGTGTATCAATACTTCGATGTTTTCTGCTTCTATATTGAACAACCATTTCGCCTCAATAATTTCAAATCCTTTGTTCATTAAAGTAGCGGAATCTATAGTTATCTTATTGCCCATCACCCAGTTAGGGTGCTTTAATGCCTGGGTAACTGTAACTCCAGCTAAAGCCTCTTTGGTAAACTCCCTGAATGGTCCACCTGATGCTGTGAGGATAATCTTGGTAACCTCCCTCACATGCTCGCCCTGCAGGCATTGCAGAATTGCGCTGTGTTCCGAATCAATGGGCAGCAGGCGCGATTTACTTTTTGCGAGCATTGAATTGATAAGCTCACCGGCTACTACAAGTGATTCCTTATTAGCCAGGGCTATATCTTTGCCGTTCTTGATTGCTTCGACAGTTGGAATTAACCCGCTGAAGCCTACAAGCGCATTTACAACAAGCTCAAAGTCATCACGGGAGGCAATTTCGTTGATTCCGGATTGCCCGCAAAGAATTTCGCATTTATGATTTAAAGAACGCGACTTTAAATCGTTAAAACTTTGCTTATTGAATATCACCGCAGCCTTAGGCTTGAACTCTTCTATCTGGCTAACGAGCAGATCAACATTGGAATTTGCTGAAATATATTTTACCGAAACCGGGTAGGAAT
>JAYTUN010000176.1:0-4442 GCA_043744495.1 Ignavibacteria bacterium | reverse complement strand
GCCATGATTTTCAGGGCTAAAGCCCTGAATTCAACGTATTTTTAAACCCCCGACATAAATGTCGGGGTTAAAACATATTCCTAAGCGGTCAACTTGAGGACTATAATTATGTGATATAGGTTTCATTTTTTAGATGCATTTTAACATTGAATGTTTTAGAAAAGAGTATTCAATAAATTAATGGTTTATTAATGACTTGAATATTCAAAGCTTCACACAAATATTGCTAAAGTAATGTATTTAATCTACAGAAATATTAGGTCGTTTTTATTGATATTTTTTTGCCTTTTAGCACTGCAAGTGCAGGCACAAAATATTGCAAAGATCGGTTCAGTTGAATTTACCGGGAATGACTTCTTTTCACAAAAAGAAATATTAAATTTCATTGCTTCAAAAGAAGGCACGGTATTTTCATCTCAGCAGTTTGAGCTTGACCAGAGAAACATTATAAAAATTTACCAGGATAACGGATTTATTGATTGCCGAATAATTTTATCGGAAGCTGAGTATAATTTTGATTCAACGACTATTAGATTAAAAGTTGTAATCAGTGAAGGTAAACAGGTATTGCTTGGTGATATAAATATTGAAGGAAATAAATTATTTACCGCTGCATTCCTGAAGGAAAGTATGGATACAAAAACGGGCAAAGTATTAAATTCGTTTTCTTTGAACAGCGACATAAATGAAATACTTGGGATGTATGAAAAGAAAGGTTACACTTTTGCATCTATAAACGTAACAAATATTGAAGTATATACCGATAACGGCATAAGTAAACTTAAAGTTAATATTAAAATTGATGAAAATGACAGGATAAAAATAGATAACATTGTTGTGGAAGGTAATACAACAACAAATAAGAATGTTATCACACGTGAAATTGCTCTTGGTGCAGGTAATTCTATATCAAGGGAAAACCTGATTGAGATAAGGCGAAGGCTTGAAAACCTTGGATATTTTGAAAGTGTTGAGCAGCCTAAAATATTGAAATACAAAACCTCTACTGTTCTTCTGATAAGGGTTAAGGAGGGTAATACAAATACTTTTGACGGAATACTTGGATACGTGCCGCCTTCACAGAACGAAGACAAAGGATATTTCACCGGACTTGTAAACCTTTCTATACGCAACCTTTTTGGCACAGGCAGGAAAGTTGAAGCTCGTTTTAAAAAGGAAGTTAAAACCACACAGGAGCTTGAGCTAAAATATCTTGAGCCGTGGCTGCTGGGCTACCCGTTAAATATAAATTTTGCTTTTATGCAGAGGATAGAAGACTCCACATATATAAAAAGGAATCTCAGTTTGAAAACAGATGCGCTGGTTTCAAAGAAAATTACACTCTCAGCATTATTAGATTATGAAAGAGTTATCCCGACCACAACAAACAATATATTTACTTTGTTTGATAGCAGGGTTTTGGCTGCTGGAATTGAAATAAAATATGACAGCAGAGATTATGTGTATAATCCCCTTTTGGGACTGTTGTATAGAACTAGTTACTCAGTAGGACAGAAAAAGGTATATAATACGGCTACATTCCCTAATCTTGATTTACCACGGGATTTCACAGTACAAAAAGGAGAGGTTGCCTTAGATTTCTACTATTCATTTTTCAAAAGGCAAAGCTCGCTAATTGGTTTGCATGGAATTGAGATACGCTCGCCAAGGTTTGAATCAGCCGACCTGTTCAGGCTGGGAGGCAACAGTACTATCAGGGGCTACCGTGAGGGTCAGTTCTTAGCCTCTCGCGCTGCATGGGGTAATGTTGAGATAAGGTATTCACTGACACGTAAAAGCTTTGCTTCGATATTTTACGATATCGGTTATTACAGCAAGCCGGAAGATGATTTGTACAATATTCCTGTACAGGGAGGGTTTTTATACGGCTATGGACTTGGGATAAGGATAGAAACATCGCTTGGAATGTTTGGCGTAAGCTATGCGCTTGGCAGAGGTGACTCGATTCTGGAGGGAAAAATACATTTTGGGTTGATAAACGATTTTTGAGGGATTTATCAAACAATTTTTAAAGAATATTATGTTAATACAATATTTAATAAATTATACTTATATTTAAAATATGAAATTTAATATCGTTTTAACAGATGCAGAGGAAGGTGGTTATAACGTCACTGTTCCAGCATTAGATGGTTGTTTTACTGAAGGTGATACCGAACAGGAAGCAATGGATAATGCAAAAGAAGCAATTCAATGTTACCTGGAAGGTTTAGAAAAATTAAACGGGATATATTCGAAACCTGAGTTTAAAGTAAGAGAAATAGAAGTTATCATTTGAGTAAAACTTTTTCAGGTAAAGAAGTAATAAAGGGTTTAAGGAGAATAGGTTATTTTATAGATCACCAAACAGGCAGTCATATCTTCATGCATAACCCGGTAGAAAATAAATCAGTAATTGTACCTAATCACAAAGAATTAAAAATTGGAACTCTAAAAAGCATACTTAAGAAAGTTAATTTAACAATTGATAGATTAAAGGAATTGATTTAATAATAGATGATCTTATAATCATACCCTTTTTTCTCGAACACATACTTCCCTATTTCGCATTTATCACATTTTTCGCGGGTACAGTAGAAATTATATAATTGAATAGATGCCTGTTCGTTGGCGGGCGTATTTATTTTAAACTTCCTATCCTTCAGCAATTGTTCATTTAAAACTCTAATGACCTTGTTATCCGTACTTATCTTAACTTCTGAATAAAGCTTGTAAACATTCGCAGCAATTAACGGCTTATCAAAAATTTCTGAATATACGTTCAAAAATGGTAATAATACATTAATGACAATATCTGTAATCCTTTGCTTACCGGCAAGTATATTCACAGCTTTTGATGATTTACCAAGGTCATAATGAGTCCGCCAATATTCATCCTTAACAGGTTCAAAAAGGTCATGTAAGTTACCAAAAGCTTTATTTACTTTAAATTCTTTATCACTAAATTCCTTAACAATATTCTTAAACAAGTCACCAGCAAGAATATTCTTTATTACCTGTGAACCATAAGCTATCCTTATAGTTGGAAAGTTTTGCGGTCGTTGTCCGAAGAAATTCCAGTCACTGCGGGCAAGTTTTTCGATTTTCAGCTTATCTTCAAGTCCGTGCCATTTAGCTTTTATTTCATTGATGTAATCATCTTTCACTCTCACATCAAACAATAAGCCTGCTGCACCATACAATATTGACTGAATATCAGTAATGCTTGCGCAATGCTTTGATACCAATTTCAGTGAAACATGGCTCGAAAGTGCGAGCATTTGTTCTTTATTCTTTGCAAATCCTAATGCTTCAAATATGAATTCGTATAATACCTGTTCCCAAATACTCTTACTTTTACTTTTTTCAGTACCAGCAGAATCATCTTTTTGAGATAATTCATTAATCCTGTTTTTAATTCTTTCAGAGCGCAGGTTTAACCTTTCACCGGCAAGCTTTTCAAACCATTTGCCAATAAGCTCATCTTCAGCCATATAGTTCTTCCCGAAACACGGCAGTCGGAATTTTTCAGAAGGCTTGGAGATTATATCCTGCCAGATATCATGAATTGATGCTGTTAAATGGTTTGCAAGTATTACAGTCGGAAGGTCGCGTTTTATTCTGAGTTTTGGAGGTGTGCGTTCCTGGGAATCCCAAAGGACTACATGCAGTATTACGGAATTATAGCGCCTGTCTTTTGGATGTGAATGGTCAGCCCAGTTTTTAAAATCCCTGTGGATTTCCACATCGCCTGTAAAGGTTTTAGCGCCAATTTTTATCTTTGCATTTTTGTAATCGGGACCTGAATCGTAATTCCTTGTGCCATGAGCAATTATTTCGACATCGTCGCCTGAATCGGTAACAGGATTTTTGAAATAAGTTTTCCCGCCTTCCCAGATGCGGCAGATAAAATCTTCGTTGATGTTAAGTTTTGGTTTCAAAGTTTAATAGACTAATTTTGCGATCGAAAGCGCTTGACTGCCGAAGGCATGTAAGCAATCCCATAGATTAACGATTTATTCATAAGATTGCTTCGTCGCTGTGCTCCTCGCATTTTTACTTTTTCATTTGTATAAATCCATTAATCTCATCTCTTGCCATGCGGGCAGCTTCGCTAACGATGGTTTTAAACTCTTCGGCATTTTCAGCTTTTGGCGCAGCGTATATAATAGAGCGGCTTTGGTTTATCACAAACAGGTTATGATAAAGAGCATTTATTGTTTTTTCGAGTGAGCCTTTTTGCGCGCCGATACCCGGGATAAGCAACGGCACTTCAGGGAAGTCCTTAGACATTTTGGCAATTTCCTTTAAATGTCCAGCCCCGAAGACGAAACCGGTTTTATGGTCATTCCACAAAAGCGCTTTTTCTACTACAACTTCCCATAGCGCCTGATTGCCGATTTTCAGGAACTGGAAATCATTTGCTCCGTAGTTGGAAGTGA